>CACKOX010000004.1 GCA_902601865.1 uncultured Alphaproteobacteria bacterium
TTTTATAATTAGTAAAAATAATGGTCTTAGTTTGATGTAAATATTTTTTGGAATTTCCATTGATTTTTATGTAATAAGTTAAAAATATCGTATATTAGATTTAGAGAGACTAACCAATATATCCAATAATATCTTCCTAGTGTTGGAAACCAAAATATAGTTATAAATTGTGTTATTAAGATAATTTTTAGATAAATATTTAATCTAGGAATAAATAGCAAGAATAATAATAGTGAATTCAACATTTTATATTTATTAATATAAAATTCAAAATTCGTACTGCTGATGTTTTCAAAATTCATCATATATGAGCCATATTCCGTAAATAGAGTGAGGGAATTTCCAAAATATAAATTATGCAATAAAGGAAAAAGATAAATAAATGAAATGAAGATAAGAGGAATGAAGTACTTACTATCGAATATATTCATTTTTTCATAAATTGTTTTAATTATCATTATAAAAAAAATAGATAATACTAAGTTTGGTCTTAAAAAAACTGAAATTGCAAATAATAAATTTATTTTTAGATAGTTCTGTCTGAAGCTATGCAAAAAAAACGTAAGCCCTGATATAAAAAACATATATCCTAGGGACTCAGGAAATAGTCTATAAGCATGTCTTATGAATTGATAATAGCTAAAACCCAAATGATGAAGAAATGGTAATAGCAGAAAGGACAAAGTTATATAATAGCTTGCCTTCTCTCCAAATTGATTTTCTAGATACCTATTCATTATTTTAGGAATATAAAATAATAAAAAAAAGTACAAATAGTAATAATCACCAGAAATTAATTGATTAATAAATAAAAAGTATCTTAGACCTGGGGTGAAATAAAAAGTATCCTCTCCTCCTCTCAAAAATTCTAAGATGTCAAGATTAGCAAAACTTTTAAAAAGGACATTAGTAGCATTTATATAAAAGGAGCCGTCTCCTCCTTCAAAACCAAAAAAATAAAAATTAAATAGATTGAAAACATTAAACCAATTATCAAAGCGAGATATAAAAAAAATTATAAATGTACTAATAAGAACTGGTATAAATAACCTTAAATCCTTTCGACTTATTTTATTGAAATTCAAATTTAAAATTAAAATTATTAATAATAATATTAATATAGTTTCATCAAAAAAATTAACATAAGATTTATCAGAGATAGATATTTGTAATCTATAGTTAGGCAAATTAAAGCCTGTGATGCTTTTAATTTTTTTGTTAAGGCATTTATAATCTTTATGGTGAATACCATAAGAATTTGAATCAATTGGTTCTATATATCCTAATCCTTTAAAACAAATAAACCTTTTGTGTTCTAAGTTTCGATATTCAACAAAATAAGGTGTATCTAATTTATATATTTTATAGTAGTTAATATTACCTGTGTCTGAATTAATGAAAGACATTCTGGAGTCAGCAATATCAGAAAAGTCAATATCAGCAACCATTCTCGAATAAGTTTGATTGATATTAAAAATTAACTGATCAGGAGAAATATAGTTGTCATCAATATCCTTATTTTGAAAACAGTTAAAAATATCAGAGTAACAAGATTTAGCATTATTGATGTAATAATTTTTGATAAAAGAAAATTTATCTATCCCCAAAATTTCAACATAAAGTTGTTCATTCTCATAATTAATTTTAAGAGGTGCGCTTGTTTCTTCTATATTTTTTTTTTCATTTATAAGGGTAAATATAAGTATTAAGATAGTTATTGCTGATAAATTTATCTTATTAAGTCTTTTTTGGGGAAGATAAATTAATAAAATACTTATGATTATGAATATCACACCTTTAAAAAATAAATCACTATCAATAAATCTTAACAATATAAAAGTAATTATTATAAAAAATATATTTGGACTAATTATTTTATTCACGATTAATAAATATAACTTTTAAAATTTTAAAAAGATTATAAAAGCTTATGATTAATATTACTAAAAGTAAAGTCATTGAAAATTGATTAAAATTATTAGATATGCAAAAATTTGATTTTTTAAAAAATATATTTCATAGTCTAATATCAGAGAAAGAGTTGAATAATTTTGCTATAGGAGACTCAAATGATGATTTATCAAAATTATGTAGAGCATTTATAAAACAATTTTATAGTAAAAACCAAGAATTTGAAATTTCTTCAACTATCTTAGACTCCAAAAAATATATTTCTATACTTAAATTTTTTAAAATTTTTTTTAATATTAAAGATAAAAAATATTTAGAAAATATTAAATCTATTCCAAGAAATAATGCATGGGAGTTATTTTGTCCAGAAGCATTTGAGGCATCACAAGATCCCAATTTATTAAAAAATCAATTATTAAAAAAAAGAAAATTAAATAGAATTAAGCAAAACATAAATTTACTTAGAAATCCTGCAAAAGAAATATTATTTACAAGTAATGTTTTAATAACTACACCTATAGATTTTTCATCATCTAATATCCCTGACGAAATACATAATGATTTGATGAAATTCAAAAATATAAATCAAAGTTTTTGGTATGATCATCCTATACCATTAGATGCATTATATAGTGAAAATGAGATTATATATGGATTACAAAATCTTGATGATGCAATAGCTTTTGAGGTTGAAAGAAAAAATATTGATAAATCTGAAAAAATCACTCTTGTCCTATCTGTTTCAGTTACTCATGAAGGGTTAGAGAATATTGCACTTAAATACCTAAAATTCGTAATCAAAAAAAATTTAAAATTAAAATATATAAATATTTTTTTGTTTGATGAGGATACCTGTAATAAAATTAATATGACAGTATTCCCTGAAAAAGATCAAAATAGTTGGATTATGGGTGTTAATGGAAATTATGGACGTCATTTCACATTTTTGAAATACATCTTACTATTTTGGAATAAATTTATCGATCAAAATAAAAAGTTTAGCTTTAAAATTGACCTGGACCAAATTTTTGATCAAAAAGCACTTTTAAAAACGACAGGTTTTTCAATTTTTGAGATTTTTAAAAACCAAAAATATTGGGGTGGTTCTGCTACAGATCAAGAGGGTAATAAAGTTGATCTTGGTTTATTAGCAGGTGCATTGGTAAACAAAAAAGATATCTCTATAGGTTTATTTACCCCTGATGTTAAAAGACCCGTAAATAATGATTTATTTTCTAAACTTTCTTCGAAGAAAATTTTTTGTCCAGAGTGGCCTCAATCAGTTTCCACTGAAGCTGAGCTTATGTATCGTTCAGATGATATACAAAGAGTTCATGTAACAGGTGGTACAACTGGTATTACTTTAGATAGTTTAAAAAAATGGGCTCCTTTTACCCCTAGCTTTATTAATAGGGCTGAGGATCAAGCTTTTGGCATTTCCACTATTAAAGAAAATGCATATTTAACTCACATTCATGGTAAAGATTTAATTATGAGGCATGACAAACACGCTTTTGCCACAAAAAGCATTGAAATGTCTAAATTTGGAAAAGAGATTGGAAATTTGGAGAGGATATTGTTATTTAGTCATTACGCCAATGAGCATGAATTAGGTTATGATAAATTAAAACATAGGTTATGGCCATTTACATCATCCTTTCTATCTAAATATCCTGAACTTTTGACTGGGCTTATATTTTTAATTGATGGATGTTTTAATGGAGGTGACTATGTCAGCTCTGGATCGAAAAGATTAATGGATACTCATCTTTTTTGTAAAACGAAATTAAATACACAACTGCAAAATGAAAAAATTTTTTGGAAAGAGCTTGTGGAAAGATTAGAGAATTTCAAAGATTTTAATAATAACCTCAAATCAATCATTAGCTCAAATAAGATCTAACTTACAATATCTTCAAATATAGTTTTTTGTATAATTGCTAATAAATTAGTATTAAATGTAGTTATGGGTTTAGAAATTAGAAAGTTTGTAAACTACTCTGAATTAGTACATATAGAAGGTTTTAAAAAAGCTGATAAACCTCTGCATATATTTGCTGTTGCAGCTGTCATAACAAATCCTTGGTCTGGTAAATATATTGATGATTTAAAACCAAAAATTCAATCATTTGCACCCATTCTAGGACAAGAATTATCAGAGAGAATACTTAAAATTTCTGGAGGCCCCGATCACGTTGAAGCCTACGGTAAGGCTGCATTAGTGGGAACTGAGGGGGAAATTGAGCATGGTTCTGCGTTTACTCATACACTTAGATTTGGAAACTTTTTTCGAAATGCAGTTGATGCAAAAACTTATCTAATTTTTACAAATACCAGAGGGCCAGCAAATGCCCCTATAATGATACCCTTAATGGACAAACACGATCCTGGCAAAAGATCTCATTATCACACAATTCAATTTGCTATTTCAGATAGCCCAGCTGCGAACGAAATTGTTATTGCTCTGGGTGGAGCTGACGGTGGAAGACCCCATCATAGAATTGGAGATCGATATCAAGATTTAAAAGAACTTGGTAATGATATCGATGATCCTGCAAAAAAATAAATCTCAAAAAGGTATTGCTTTTTATAAATCTGGCAAAGGAGATCCGATTATTTTAATTCATGGTCTTGGACTCAGTGCAGAGTGTTGGTACAAACAAATTTCTTTTTTAAAAAAAGATTATACTGTTTATGCTTTAGATCTCCCCGGACATGGCAAAAGTGATCTCTTATCACAAGCAAAACCTCAATTAAAAAACTACAGCAATAAAATAATAAATTTTATTAAAGATAAAAAAATTATTAAACCAATTTTAATTGGACACTCTTTGGGAGCCTTAATAACAATACAAATAGCAGGTCAAAGTCCAAAACTATTAAAATCTGGTATTGCTGTATCACCGATTTTTAATAGATCAAAATTAGCATTAAAAAAAGTTCAAGTTAGAGCTAAAGAATTAGAATTGAATACTGATAAAAAAAATATTGCCAAGGAGCCTCTTAAAAGATGGTTTGGTTCATCTAAAAATAAAATTGCTCTTGATAATTATAAATTTGTTGAACGTTTAATTAAAAATAATAAAAGCTCATTTAATTATAAAGGGTACTCGATTGGTTATAAAACTTTTTCAGAAATTAAAGGAAACACGAATGAAGTGATTAAGAAAATTAAATGTCCAATGATGTTCATTACAGGTGAAAAAGATCAAAATTCCTCTCCATTGATGTCAAAAAAATTAGCTAGATTTCATAATAGTAAAGTATTAATTATAAAAAATGCAAGACATGCTTTATTTTTAACTCATTTCAATCAATTTAATTTTCATTTAAATCAATTTATTAAGGGTTTAGAGTATTAACAGGTTAATCAAATTATGAAATTTTCCTTATTCGTTCATATGATCAGAGATAATGCTGATCAATCATACACTCAATTATATGAAGATTTCATTAGTCTATGCCAAATGGCGGATCAAAGTGATATGAGAGCAATCTGGACTGGTGAGCATCATGCGATGAACTATGCGATTGCTCCAAATCCTTTTATTACGATTGCTGATCTCTGCCGATATACAAAGAAGATACAATTGGGAACAGGAACATTGATCGTTCCTTTTTGGCATCCAATTAAATTAGCTGGTGAAGCAGCTATGACTGACGTCTTGTCAAACGGCAGATTAGAATTAGGTCTTGCTAGAGGGGCTTACTTGTATGAATACGATAGAATTATACCTGGAATGGACGCGATGGAAGCTGGTTTACGCATGAGAGAAATAGTTCCTACACTACAAAAGTTATGGAAGGGTGACTATGCTCATGATGGAAAATATTTTCAATTTCCCAGCACAACTTCTATTCCCAAACCTTTACAAGACAATGGGCCTCCAATATGGATAGCAGCCAGAGACCCTAATAGCCATGAATTTGCTATAGCTAATGATTGGGATGTTCAAGTAACACCACTATGGAAAGGCTTTGATGAAATTGAAAGATTAAAAAATATATTTGATGATATATGCACGAAATATTCCGATAAACCAAAACCATTATCTATGGTTCTCAATCACTGCTATATAGGTGGTAATGATGATGACATACAAAAAGGTGCTGTCGCTGTATCAAAATTTTATAATAACTTTGGTGCTTGGTTCAAAAACAATCGATCAGTTGTTCAAGGAACAATGGACCCTCTTACTCAAGAGGAATTAGATAATAATGAAATGTGTTCCCCAAATGAGATGAAAAAAAATCAAAATATTGGATCCTTAAACGAAGTTATTGATAATATAAAACGATATGAAGATTTAGGCTTTGATGAGTACTCTATTTGGATTGACTCTCACTTAAGTATAAAAGATAAGAAAGTTTTTTTAGATAGATTTATCTCTGATGTTATGCCTCGGTTTCAATAATGGAAAAATTAACTAGTCACTATCAGCTTTATATTAATGGGAAATGGCAATCTGGATCCAAAGGGCAAATAATGCAATCTGAAAATCCCCACAATAATATACCGTGGGCTAGTTTTGATTGTGCTAGCAAAGAAGATATAGATGATGCTGTAGTTTATGCAAAAAACGCTCTAGCTTCTGAAGCTTGGGGTTCGTTGAATGCTACTGAAAGAGGAAAATTATTATTTAAACTTGCAGATTTAATTGAAAAAAATGCAGATAAAATAGGAGAGATAGAAACAAAGGATAGTGGAAAATTATTAGCTGAAACAGTTACACAAACTAAATATGTCTCTGACTATTATAGATATTTTGCAGGATTAGCGGATAAGATTGAAGGCTCTACTCTTCCAATTGATAAGAAAGATATGCATGTTTATACAACACACCTTCCAATTGGTGTAGTGGCTGCTGTTGTTCCTTGGAACGCTCAAATGTTTCTAACAGCAACAAAATTAGCACCTGCCCTAGCTGCGGGATGCAGTGTTATAATAAAAGCATCAGAAATAGCACCATGCGCGATGTTTGAATTGTCAAAATTAATCCATGAAGCTGGTTTTCCAAAAGGAGTAGTCTCGATAGTAACTGGTGATGCTGAGAATTGTTCAGCTCCATTAACCTCACACCCTGATATTGATAGAATAGCTTTTACCGGGGGCACTGATACAGCTAAAAAAATTATACAAAATTCCTCAAATAATTTTGCAGCTACTAATTTAGAGCTTGGTGGAAAATCTCCTATGATTATTTTTAATGATGCTGACCTTGAGAGTGCAGCAAATGGAATAATTGCAGGAAACTTTGGTGCCTCCGGACAGTCTTGTGTTGCTGGCAGTAGAGTAATAGTAGATAAAAAAATATCAAAAAAAATAATTGAATTAATTAGTCAAAAATCTGAGTCAATTATTGTAGGAAATCCTGAAGACTCAAAAACTAACCTGGGTCCTCTTTGCACAAGAAATCAAATACAAAAAATTGAACAAACACTTAAAAAATCAATTCAACAAGGAGGAAAAATTATCTTTGGTGGAAATAAAATTAACGGAGAAGGTAATTACTTTGAGCCAACTCTAATACATTGTCCAAATAGTGAGATCGAAACACTTAAAATTGAAATGTTTGGGCCAGTGATCTCGATAATAGAGTTTGAGAATGAGGAAGAAGCAATCAATATTGCAAATAGCTCAAAATATGGACTTGGATCAGGAATTTTTACAAAAAATTTAGCTAGAGCGCATCAGGTATCAAGACAAATTCGAGCAGGGATTTGTTGGATAAATACATATCGAGCAATTTCACCTATTGCTCCTTTTGGAGGTTTTAATCAATCTGGCTACGCAAGGGAGGCTGGAAAGCAGTCTATTTTAGATTATACAAGAACAAAAACAACCTGGATTAATATATCTGATGACCCAATGACTAATCCTTTTGTTATGAGATAAATTGAAAAATTTTGTATTAATAAAAAATTTTTTAAATTACAAAAAAAAAGATAATATAGTTAGTTATGAGATTATTCCTTATTCTTCTATTTCTTTTTAATCCTTTTCTAAAAATTGTTCACTCTGATGAAATGGATGATTTGAAAAACTATGCTAGAAATGTTCAGGTACTCTCGAACATTTATCAAGAGTCTATGTATGTATATGATATCTATGCTGATATTGATATTAAAGTTGATCAATTTAGAAATGGATCTATATCTAAAAATGAGTTTTTAAAAGATACAAAAGTAATTTTAGATCAGATAAATATTATCAATATTAATTTTGATAAGATTTTAAGAGAAACACCATCCACTCTTAATTTAGATACATCATCAATGCAAAAATACGAAGAGATTTATAATGAAACTTATCAATATTTAAAATTAGAAGTTTCAACTATCATGAAGAAAGATCTATCTTACTATGAACAAATGATAACGGCAGCTCAAAAAGGTAATTTCGATTTAGCTGATGATTTATTTTTTAAATATATGGACAACGGAATTAATATGCTCATTGGTGAAAATAGATTATTAAGTATTCAGAACTCTATCAGTGACTCTAAAAATCCAAGATTTAACATGAATGACTCGATGTCAGAAATGAATAATTCATTTATATTTTTTTATAGTGGTCTTAAAAGTGCAATAAATGGTGAATTTTATGATTATAATGAACAAATTTTTGGGGCTACAGGAAATGCTTATCAACATCTAAATATTTCTGAGTCTAACCTTGACTATTTTGATGGGATACGATCTGAATTAATTCAATATGAATATTATGACTATGTCGAAATAATTGATGAAATGTTAAGAATATTTGAAATATGGATTTTAAGTGAAAAAGATTTTATTGATAACTTGGAATTTATTTACGCAAAATATGATCTTAACAATTTTCAGTATATGAGTGTAAGTGAAATTGAAGAATTAATGAATGAATATGAAAAGGATAGCATTGTTTTCAATACCTACTTAGAAAATCGATTTAGGTATAGCAATCAAATTTTGGAATTAGGACAAAGCTTTAACTAAAATAATAGAGATAAATAACAGAAAAGGACCTCCGACGTCTCGACCTCGCTTTGGTTTCCCTCTTCGCGGCCTTTACTTCTTTGGTCCTTTTCCTCGTTTTGGGAAGTTTCCTACCCTCTACAATTTTTATATTAAATTAATTATTTTTTTTTAACAATTATAAAAATTAATAATTTAAATTTTTCTGTTTATAATTTGTGAATAAGTTTTATTTAATATTAAATACTTGATAATTCTTCAATCACATTTTTAACGTGATCTTTTACTCTAACATTACTCCATGTCTTAATAATGTTGCCTTTTTTATCTATAAGTACAGTTGATCTAATTATTCCATAATATTCCTTACCCAAAAATTTTTTTAGCCCCCAAGCTTTGTATTTTTTAAGAACTGTTGTTTTTTCATCAGATAATAAATCAAATTTTAGATTATTTTTTTCAATAAATTTTTGATGACTTTCAATTGAATCTTTAGAAACACCCACTACTATTGCGTTGAGCTTATTTATAATTTTGAGAGAATTATTGAAATCATTGGCTTCTAGAGAACATCCAGATGTATTATCCCTAGGGTAAAAATATAAAATTATATTTTTCCCAAGGTGATCACGTAGGTGAAATGTTCCTGAAGTACTTGGTAATTTGAAATTAGGTGCTTTCACAATTAAATTTTATTTAAGGTTATATTTCTCACATATAAAATCTGCCATTGCAAAAGATGATGTCCATGCAGGAGAAATGGCATTTAGAATATGTATGATATTATTTTGCTTAATAACTACAAAATCATTAAATAGTTTTTTACTTTTTTTATCAAATATTTGAGATCTGATACCCACTTTACTACTCAATTCAATATTAGAAGGATTATGTTTAAAATAAACATTAGATGATTTCCTAACATTAAATAAAAATAAATTTTTAAACTCACTTATTGCTAAATTTCTTAAGTTATTTTCATTAAAAAATATTTTTAAAATAAATTTATAACTTAAATTTAAAAACTCTAATAAATTAAATTTATAAAAGGGCTTATAGGCCTCTCTTCCAAATACTGGTGTGTTACTGGGACCTAAATAAAAGTTTCCCGCTTTGTCATATACAGTATGAATTCCTAAAAAAGGATAATCTAGATTAGGTACTGGGTAAATTAATCTATTAGGAATTTCATTTTTATCACTAAAGTTAATTTTCCAATATTTTCCCTTAAAGGGGAGAGATGTATAATCAGTCTCTAAATTTGCCTTTTTAGCTAAATGGTCAGCGTGCAAGCCTGCAGAATTAATAATAAAATCAAATTTATTAATATTACCTTTTATGGTGATAGAAGTATTTTCTGATGATATCTCATCTACCTTATAGCCATAATTTATTATCACATTTCTTTTTTTTAAAATCTCAATTAATTTATTAGATACTTCTTTTGGATCTGCTATGGCAGTATCTTTTATGAATAGAGCATCATTGTATAAAGGATTACAATTTGGTTCTATTCTTAAAATTTCACCTATACTATTTAATTTCTGAGCTTCGACTCCCACTTCCTTTGATCTTTCATATAATAATTTCAAGGTTTCAATATCATTTTTTGTTTTGGGGAGTAATAATTTTCCACAATTATTTATGTAAAGATTATTATCAACAATAAATTTTTTCATTAATTTTGCCCCTCTAATACAAAGATTTGATCTTAAAGTATTAGTTTGATAGTAAATTCCTGAATGGATGACACCACTATTTCTTCCAGTTCCATGAGATAGTGAGTCTCTTTCTTTTTCAAAAATAGTTACTTCTATATTTTTTTCAGTCAAAGTATGCGCAAGTGTTAGGCCTACTATTCCAGAGCCAATAATAGCAACTTTCATTATTTTTTTAATTTATCTAGAAGGTAAAATTCTATTGGAGAAAATTGATTTTTGTTATTTGATATAAAGTCATCAACTAACTTTAACTTGCGATCTTCCATTTCAATAACTTTGCGGATACTTAAATCGACGTAAAGTGAGCATACCTCTGAAGTAGCTGCTCTAAAATTTCCACTTTTACTAACAATCTCTAGTTGATAAACAAATCTTTTCTTGTCACGATCTAAAAATAATAGATTTATATCAACCTCATCGCCCTCTTTAACTTCTTGGATATATTTAGTATGAGACTCTACAGCAAATGTTGATCTTTGTTCAGTTTTTGCTGACTCTCCTCCCATTTGAAATCTATCCAGTAGCACATCCCAACCTTGATCAAATAAATGAATGTAAAAGGCTAAATTCATATGGCCATTGTAATCTGTCCAATCTGGGATAATTTTTTCTGTTCTAAGATATATTGACATTAGTTGATATTATAAAAATTATTAAATATTAACATTGAAAAATAAAGTAATAATATTTTTATAATATTAAAGGGGGTAAGAATGAGAATAGGCTTTATTGGATTGGGTAATGTAGGAGGAAAACTTGCTAATAACCTTCTTGAAAATAATTTTCAAATTACAGTTTTAGATAAAAATAATAAATTAATGGATGAGTTTAAATTAAAAGGTGCTGACACAGCTAAATCAATACAAGATCTAGTAATCAGCGCCGATATTTTGATAACTTGCCTTCCCTCCCCTAAAATCTGTGCAGAAGTTTTAGAGTCTAAAGGGGGTATTATAGACACAATACAAAAAGATCAAATTTGGATTGAAATGAGCACAACTGAAGATGGTCAGTTGAAAAGACATGCTTCATTAATTCAACAAAAAAATGCAATAGCCTTAGAGGCACCTGTAAGTGGGGGTTGTCATAGAGCTGCAACTGGAAATATTTCTATTTTCGTTGGAGGAAGTAGAGAAGGATTTGATAAAGCTATGCCTGTTTTAAGGTGTCTAGGAAGAAAAATTTTGTACACAGGTGATTTTGGAAGTGCTTCTGTATTGAAGGTTATTACTAATTATTTGGCTACAGTTCACTTGGTAGCATTAGGAGAGGCTTGGACTATAGCCAGTAAATCAAATTTAGATTTAGCTAAAACATTTAAAGGCATTGCCGCTTCATCAGGTAACTCATTTGTCCATGAAACTGAGAGTCAAGTTATATTAAACGGATCTTATAATATAAATTTTACTATGGACTTAGTAGAGAAAGATGTGGGACTATTTCAAAGCCTTGCAACTAAACTTGGAGTTGAATTAGAAATTTCTCCTATTGTTTTAGACATTATCAAAGATGCAAGAAAAACTTTTGGTGATCGTGCTTGGTCCTCTATGGTAGTAAAAAGGCATGAAAATAAACACAATATTGAATTTAGAGCTGAGGGGTATCCAGAAGAGCTTGTGGATTATGAGAAAAAAAGCCTTGGTTATGAGATATGATAATTTGAGGTATTTGATATCATTTATCCATGAATTTCATAACTGATGTAATTCTTCCCTTAGCCTTAGCTTTTATAATGTTCACTTTAGGATTAGGTTTAACCTTTTCTGATTTTGCAAGAGTGGCGAAGACACCTAAGAATTTTATTATAGGACTAATTAGCCAATTAATATTTCTCCCAATAGTCGCTTTAATAATTGTTTTTGTTTGGCCACTTCAACCTGAATTGGCTATAGGGTTAATAGTAATTGCTGCAGCACCAGGAGGTGTAACTTCGAATATTCTTACATCTTTTGCAAAAGGTGATGTTGCATTGTCTATATCTTTGACTGCAGTTATGAGTCTTTTAAGTGTTATATCTGTTCCTTTAGTTTTGGGTGTTTCAATGGGATTAATATCTGATAATTCTTTAGGTTCAGTCTCCTTAACTGGAATTGCTATTAGTATGTTTTTGATAGTGACAATGCCTGTTTTAATTGGAATGACTTTTCGAGCAAGCTTATCCTATTTAACAAGAAGAATAGTGAAATTTGCCAAAATTCTTTCAACGGCTTTGTTTGTTTTAGTTTTAATTGGGGCTATTTTGGCTGAAAGAGAAAATTTAGTAGAATATTTTGCTCAAACTGGACTAGTAGTTCTTATTCTAAATTTAATAATGATGATCATTGCTTTTTATTGGGCAAAAATGTTTAGCACTGGTACCTCCCAACAAAAAGCTATTTCTTTAGAGTGTGGTCTTCAAAATGGAACACTAGCTATTTTTGTTGGCACGAGTGTCTTTGGAGGTGGTCTTTACATTATTCCAGCGGCTACTTATAGCGTTATTATGTATTTAACGTCTTTAATATTTATTTACTTCATTAGAAATCGCTAAATATAAATTTTATCAGCTAGTCCAAAGCAAAGAATAGCCCATCCAATTGCAAGTCCACCTGTAGATAGGTATCCCTCTCTTGAATATTGATCTGTTCTGCCTAATTTATCGACTTCACCCGTATAATAAGCTGCTATAGCTATTATGGTCATGATAATAAACATAAAATTAAAAAATGCCCATGTTGCAGCTGTTCCTCTGAACAAAATATATAATTGCATTAACACTGCACCTAAAATTACTGCACCAGCAAATCTTGCAAAAAAGGCAGCTGTCACATCAACACCATATTTGCCTATAAAGTTTTTAGTGTTAAACAAACAATTGTAGGCATAAAAAGCGTTCATGGCCAAAATAATTAAAAATACTACTAAATAAAATATACCATTAAAATTTTCTAACATATGAATCTCCTATTATGCATTTTATCAGATTTTTAATTTTATTGTTACTTTTAGTAAGAATATGATCCTCTTAAAATTAACACTGACTGGCGCATGCTTGGATCAGAACTGGCTAATTTAGGAAGGGGTTTAACTATTGTAATTCCGTCTCCAGAGAAATTTTTATATTTTCCTGTACCTCCGACAAATTTTCCTTTTTTAATTCCATCAGGTGCAGGAAAGACTGAATCTATATGAAAAAAAATAAACTCTCCGTCTTCACTATCCGCTAAAGCAATTTTGCATGTCGCTTTTTCAGTGCCTTTGCCAGCAACCATAGAAATACTACCAACACAATGGTGAGAAGAATTATTAAAAATAGAAGATGATCCTTCGACATCTACAGCAACAACCATACCTTCATAATTTGCTGTAAAACCTTGTTGAGGAGATCCATTTGAGGAAGCTGATCCTGTAAAATATGCTTTCAAATCATAACTACCTGAATGTCCTTCAGCGAAAAGATAATTAGTTGGTAATAATAATGCTGATACTAATATAAATAACTTTATTAATTGTTTCATTTAATGTTCCTTTTTTTCAAGTTATAAATTTGTTAATTTTAAACAAATGATTTTTTTAATTAGATTAATAAATAATTTTCATAATTATTAATCTTTTGATAAGCCAAGATTTAATTAAATGACTATGAATTATTAATTTTTTATGGCATGAATGTTAAAATAAATTTATGATCGAACTTGATATTTTTTCAGATACAGTTTGCCCTTGGTGTTACATTGGCAAGAAACGTTTAGAAAAAGCAATCAATAATCATAAAAATTTAGAGTTCAAACAAACATGGAGACCTTTTCAGTTGAATCCTGGGATGCCACCCGAAGGGATGGATAGACAGGAGTATCTAATTTCTAAATTTGGTAGTGCAGATGCAGCAAAAACGATCTATGACAATATCTATGATGAAGGACTTGTAGAGGGGATTAATTTTAACTTTGATTCTATTCTAACAACTCCAAATTCATTTAATTCCCATAGGCTGTTAGCTTTAGCATATAAACAAGGTATTCAAGAAAATGTCTTAGATAGTTTATTTGAGTCTTATTTTTTAAATGGTGAAGACATAGGTGACCCTAACATATTGCTGGATATTGCGATTAAACATCAAATTGATGCTGAGGATTTTAAAACTTATTTATCAGATCAAGAAAATATTGAGCCTTTAGCTAATGAAGAAATAGAAGCAAGAAAAATGGGTATTAATAGTGTGCCAACCTTTATAGTGAACAAACAAATAGTTATCAATGGTGCTCAAACATCTGAAAATTTTGATATAATTTTTAAAAAACTCACAAATAACATCAATTAAAAATAATTAGTAGTAGTGCTTTTTTTCTATATATTTTTTAAATGTCTTTAAAGCTCAGTGATATATCTTCATATTTAAGTTTTGCAAAAAAACTCTCAAATACTTCAGAGGAGATTTTGAAAAAGACATCTTCTAATCGTATTAAAATAAATTTTAAATCAGATAAATCACCAGTTACCAAAATAGATATGGCAATTGAGAGAAAATTACGCTCGATGATTAATAAAAGATTTCCTAATCATGGAATATTTGGAGAGGAATACAAAAATAAAACAAATAACTCTCCATTCTTATGGGTAATTGACCCAATAGATGGCACTAAAAATTTCATTAATGGTAATAATAATTTTGGGACATTGATTTCTTTATGTATAGATTACACACCTGTTATTGGAATAATTAACTGTCCTGAAATTAAAAAAACCTGGATTGGAATAAGAGATAATGGTGCCTATTGTAATGGAAAAAAAATAAATAAATCATCAAACAATTTACCTTTATCGAAACTTTATTTTAGTACCTCTGGTATGACCGCTTTCAAATCAAATAGTAAAAATAAAAAATACAATACTCTGATTAAAAAAACTAAATATGCTACTTTTGGCGGTGACTGTGTGCAGTACGGACTTTTAGCTGAAAAAAGAATACCGTTAGTAGTAGAGTCTTTTTTAAAACCTTATGACTATATTCCTTTAATAAATATTGTTGAAGAAAGTGGCGGAATAATAAGTGATTGGAAAGGTAATCCTTTAGATTTTAAATCCAATGGTGATGTAATTGCATCAATATCGAAAAAAGCCCACCAACAGTTTATAAAGATTTAATATTGTCCTGTAATACAATTTGAAATGAGTTCTTTAAATTTTTCTTCACTCATCTCTAGTGGGTTAGCTCCTGTGCTTGGATCTTCTTGAGCTAATGGTGCTAATTTCACTTCATCCCCATTTTTAACACCCATATCTTTAAGAGTTTCAGGTATCTGCATTTCTTTTTTTAGTTCAATAATCCAATCAACAATACCTTCAAAGCCATTTTTAATATCTAGAAAGTTTGCCAATCTTATAAATTTTTCTTCGATTTTACTGCGGTTATAGTTCAATACAAAAGGCATAACAGTTCCATTTGTGGTTCCATGATGAGTATTATAAAGAGAGTTAACTGGATGAGTAATCGAGTGAATAGCTCCTAAGCCTTTTTGAAATGCAGCTGCACCCATCATTGATGCAACTAACATATGAGCTCTTGCTTCAATGTTGTTTCCGTTGTGATAAGCCTCTTGAATGTTTTCTTTGACTAACCTTAACCCCTCTAAAGCTGTTCCCTCTGCCATAGGATGATAAAAAGGAGAGGAATATGCTTCTATACAATGTGCTAAAGCATCCATTCCTGTGCCTGCAGTAATATTTTTTGGTAAATTGACAGTAAGAACTGGGTCTAAAATAGCAATTTCAGGAAGCATTTTAGGATGAAATATAATCTTCTTCTTTAAGTTTTCCTCATTAAGAAATACTGAGGCTCTTCCTACTTCTGAACCTGTACCTGCGGTTGTTGGTACTGCTATGATAGGTTTAATTACATTTGAGTCAGCTCTTGTCCACCAATCACCTATATCTTCAAAATCCCATAGAGGGCGTGTCTGATGAGCCATAAAAGCAATCCCTTTTCCAGTGTCCATACCAGAGCCCCCACCTATAGCTATAACTCCATCATGATTACCCTCATTAAAAATTTTAACACCATTTATGACATTGGAGCCAGTAGGATTACCTTGTACTTCAGAATAGATGTTTGTCTTTTGTTTTAAATCTGAGTTAATTTGTTCAATTATTGAAGTTTGTAGTAGGCCTGGATCGGTGACTATGAGGGGGTTGTTTATTTTGAGATGATCGCAAGCATTTTGAATTTCATTAGATCGATTTTCTCCAAACCAAACATTTGTAGGGTAGTTCCAGTTCATGCTATTCATTTTTATAGTTTTAAATAACCTTTCTAATGTGGAAACTTTGCGGTCTTGTAAATTGATCAAAAGCAAGTGTAGACAATGAACAGCCAATACCTGTATCTTTTACACCCGTCCATGCGAGGGCAGGATCTAAATAATCACACCTATTCATAAAAAAAGTTCCTGTTTCAATTGATTTACCAAAATCTTTTGCGAATTCAGTGTCTTTTGTCCAGACAGATGCTGTTAAGCCATATGGGCTATCATTCATCAAATTTTTTGCTTCCTCTTCGTCATTCACAGGCATTATTCCAACAGCAGGACCGAAGGTCTCCTCCATCATAAATCTCATATTATGATTTACATCAACCATGACTTGGGGGCAGACATAACAATTATCTTCTTTAGATATAGTAAATTTACTTTCCTCAATAAGACGTTTTGCTCCATCACTCTCTGCTTCTTTCATTTGTGTTCTAATAAAATCAGCAGCTGATTGCCTTACCACTGGGCCTAAGTTTGTGTCTGATTTTGAAGGATCATTCAAATTATAATTTTCAGTAATACTTTTGAAGCCATCTATAAATTCTTTATAAATTTTTTTATCAACATAGATTCTTTCAATTCCACAACAAGACTGGCCAGAATTAAATAGGGCCCCATCAGCAAGATTTTCAATAGCATGATTTATATCTGCATCTGCCCTGACATAAGCAGGATCTTTTCCTCCTAATTCAAGACCTGCGTTAATAAATCGTGTGCCTATATATTTTTTTACCTCCTGCCCTCCTCTAACAGACCCTGTAAAAACAACATGAGCAATTCTAGAGTCTGAAATTATTTTTTCACATGCTTTATGATCTGTATGAATAAATTGAAAAACACCTTCAGGAATTCCAGTATTTTCAAAAGCATTAAAAATTAATTCTGCACATCTAGGTGTTTGGGATGAGTGTTTCAAAATTAGACTATTGCCTGAAATTATTGCTGGAACAATTGTATTTGTCGCAGTGATAATTGGATAGTTCCAAGGTGCCATAACAAATATTATTCCAAGAGGTGATTTGTAGATGTAATTGTCAAATTCATCATTTTGAGTAGCAGGAAGATTTTGTAAAGACTCTTTTGCAATGTTTACCATATGTCTTGAGCGCTCTTCAAAACCTCTAAGTTCACCCGCACACTGAGATATAGGTCTACCTATCTGCCAACAAATTTCTTTAGATATTTCATCTTTAAGATCAATTAAGTTATCAATAAATTTATTTACAATGCTAATTCGATCATCAAGTGATATTTTTTTCCAAATTTCAAAACCAGTTGATCCTTTTTCTATAACTGAATTTATTTGACTATCAGAGGCTAATTCTCTCTCTAGATAGACAGTATTATTTATGGGTGTAATAGTTTTTTGAATACTCATCAATCCTCCAATTGATATGTATTATAATGTATTTAAATAGTTCCTGAAGAGGTTTTATTTTCTCACGGCCAATTGAATGACCGTGAGAGATTATTTTACTTTCCTAACGATTCATCTTAGCTATGACTTCGCCTGGAAAAGCAACTGCTATACCATACTGATATATTAGCGATCTAAACTCTTGTACATCCTCCCAAGTCTCAGAATTTTGTCCATGAAGCTGTAAGCCAACCGGAGTTTGATAATGCTCGCTTAAAAAATAAAAGACATTATCAGTTACACCTTTTGAAGGGTCAGTTAAATCTACTGGCTCAAAACCTTTAACAATAGAATAAGAGTTTAATCTATCATCACCGGATAATGAGTGTTTATCATGCATAAACTGATGATGGCTTTGTAAAATTGCCTCCACTTTCTCTACATCTGCTGAGGGGACTTTTAAAGTTACTGCGAAAGAGTCTGGCTGCATATGTCCATTTGCAAAAGCAAATGATGAAATAATCGAAAAAATTAATGTAATAAAAATTTTCTTCATTGTGTACCTTTCTGTAAAAATAAATATGAAATTTATTAGAAATTTATTTTTATACTTTTTTAGAGTTTATTAAATTATTTTCTGAGTAATTTATGATGTCTTTTTGGCATACCTAGACATAAAATTTTCAGCTAAGCCTTTTAGCAAACTTAATTGTTTGAGTCTTGAAACACCATCAACTATTCCATCAACAGATTTACTAATAAAATTTTTAGTTGCTATATCTTTTTCTGATTTGTCATTAAGCCAATAGATTAATGTAGCTAAATAAATTGTAGATAGTAAGCCACGTTTTGAGTAGTAGCTAAAGTCATTTGATTTATCACCAGAAAGGTTCCAGATAAAATCACTATTTTCATGAAGCATTTTGATTGACATAAAAATATTACCAGGTCTAAGTAAAAATTTAAGCATTTCGGGTAATGCTTTTTTTAAATGATTATTATTTTCAAATTTTAACTCCATAATAGTTTTAATTTTGTCTCTAGTTTTTAAACGTGAGTTATTAAAAGAGTTATAATTTTTTTCAACTTTGTTGTTATTTTGAGCAATTATGAACTTCAAAACATCATACTCAAAAGAGGGGAACAATTTAGCGAGAACAGAGGTTGAAATTCTCTGCTTTTTAGCGCACTGCAATAAAGTGTCTCTTGACCAACCAAATTTTGGCACATCCTGAACAAATAAATTAGCTAATTTTTCTTGCTTTGACTTCATTATTATATATAAATTACGCTCTTATGAGGTTACTAGATTGGCAATAGAAGTTCAAGTTAGAGATAACAATGTTGAGGCAGCTATACGTGTGCTCAAGAAAAAGCTTTTAAGAGAAGGTATTTTCAAAGAGCTAAAGCTTAGAAAGAATTACGAAAAGCCATCGGAGAGAAAACTTCGTGAAAAAGCCGAATCAATTAAGAGATTTAAAAAGCTTATGCGTAAGAAGAAGTTCGATTAATTCTCTAAACCCTTAATAATATCCTCACAAACCTTTTTAGCGTCACCGAATAACATTAAAGTGTTGTCTCTAAAGAATAACTCGTTTTGGACTCCAGCATAACCACTTGCCATTCCCCTTTTTACAAAAAATACTTGTCCAGCATTTTCTACATCTAAGATAGGCATGCCGTAGATGGCGCTTGTCTTATCTGTTTTAGCTGCAGGGTTTGTAACATCGTTAGCACCAATCACAAATGCAACATCAGTCTCTGAAAAATCTCTATTAATCTCATCGAGTTCTAAAACTTCATCATAGGGAACATTTGCTTCAGCAAGTAACACGTTCATATGGCCAGGCATTCTTCCTGCTACAGGATGTATTGCATATCTTACCTCTGCTCCTGCTGCTTTAAGTAAGTCACCCATTTCCCTTAATGCATGCTGTGCTTGAGCAACTGCCATTCCGTATCCAGGGACTATGATTATCGTTTTACTATTTTTCATCATGAAGGCAGCATCAGAAGCATTACCTTGTTTCGCCTGACGATCATCTTTGACCCCGTCTGCACTAGCTGCTTGCTCCCCACCAAAACCTCCTAGTAAAACATTTAGGAAAGATCTATTCATTCCTTTACACATGATATAACTCAAGATTGCACCAGAGGAGCCAACAAGAGCACCAGTAATAATTAATAAATTATTTGAAAGTGTGAAACCAATACCTGCTGCAGCCCAACCTGAGTATGAGTTTAACATTGAAACTATAACAGGCATATCTGCGCCACCGATAGGTACGATCAAAAGAACTCCTATGACGAAAGAGGCAGCTACTATTAGCCAAAATAACTCTTGATTTTGATCAATACAAAATTTTACAATTAACGCAATAATTCCCAAACCTAAGAGTAAATTTAAAAAATGTTGACCCTTAAATACCAAAGGATTACCTGATACAAAACCTTGGAGCTTTCCAAAAGCAATTATAGATCCTGTAAATGTTACAGCTCCAATAGCTGTTCCAATAGACATTTCTATGAGACTTCCCATAGGAATAGCACCAACAACTCCTATATTAAACGCACTAGGATTGTAGTAAGCTGATGCAGCAACAAAAACAGCAGCTAAACCGACTAAACTATGAAATGCAGCCACTAGTTGTGGTAATGCAGTCATTTGAATTCTCACTGCAATAGAGGTTCCAATTAAACCTCCAATTAAAAATGCAATTCCAATCTCTTTATAACTTAAAACTCCTGGGTTAGCTAAGGTAGTGACAATTGCTATTGTCATTCCTAAAATACCTAAAAAATTTCCTCTTCTAGCCGTTGAGGGGTGAGACAGACCTCTAAGCGAGAGTATGAACAATACAGAGGAAATTAAATACGCAGCAGTTGTTAAATTTGACATCTATTTCCCCTATTATTTCTTCTTAAACATTGAGAGCATACGATTTGTTACAACGAACCCCCCAAAAATATTAACAGCAGCAAGACCCACCGCAACTAATCCAAAATATTTTGATATCGTGCTATCAATAGGACCTGCAGCGAGTAAAGCACCAACTATAATTACCGATGAAATAGCGTTAGTAACACCCATTAAAGGACTATGAAGAGCTGGAGTAACAGACCAGACAACGTAATATCCAACGAAACAAGCTAATACCAAAACAGTAATACCAAAAATAATGAAGTCGCTATGACCACCTGATGTATCCACGACACTCGATGCTAGCTGACTTGCTTCATTTGCAATCTGTTGTGCTTTATAAGATAAATTTTCTAATTGATTTGAAATTTCTGACATATTATCTCCTTTATTTGATTAGTATCTTTCCAGCTGAGCAAATCATCGTAGCTTTGATAATTTCATCGCTTTTGTTAATCATAGATTTTTTCTTATCTTCAAAATTCATTAATTTTAAGAAGTTGGAAATATTTTTGGAAAAAAGGCTTGAGGCGTTGTTTGCAACTCTTCCAGGGACATTGGCATGACCAACAATCTTAAGACCGTTCTTTGATACTACTTTTCCGACCTGACTAAATTCACAGTTTCCACCGGATTCAACTGCTAAATCAACGATAACTGAACCGTTCTGCATATTTTCCAACATTTCTTTTTTTAAAATTAAAGGAGCTTTTCTTCCAGGTATTTGAGCGGTGCAAATAACTATATCCATAGTTTTTAAAGTTTCGGCTAGTAGTGCTTCTTGTTTTTTTTGGTACTCTGCACTCATTTCTTTTGCATAGCCGCCTTTTGTTTCAGCATTTTTAGATTCTTCATCTTCAACCATTACAAACTTGCCGCCAAGACTCTCAACCTGTTCCTTGGATGCAATTCTAACATCAGTTGCATAAACAATTGCTCCTAAGCGTTTTGCAGTAGCTATTGCTTGCAGCCCTGCTACACCAGCACCAATAACTAAGACATTTGCAGGCGTAACTTTTCCAGCAGCTGTCATGAATAAAGGAAGGACTCTGTTAAACTCTTGTGCAGCATCAATGACTGCATGATATCCAGCTAGGTTTGCCTGAGAGGATAATATATCCATATCTTGAGCACGTGTAATTCTCGGAACTAACTCCAGAGCAAATGCAGATACTTTTCTAGAATTTAAAATTTTTATACTATCTTGATTATTTTGTGTGCTAATTTGAGAAACCACCATTGACTTGTTATTAATAAGTCTGGATTCGTCTGGTGTGGGGCAATTAATTTTAATAACAATATCCGATGTTTTTAGAATATCTTTTGAATTTGAAATAGTAGCGCCAGCTTCCTTATAAGACTTATCAGTAAAACCAGATAGGCTGCCCGCCCCTCGTTCTATAAACACTTGATGTCCGGACTTAAGATATGATTTTACTTCCTCGGGGCTAATAGCTACACGGTTTTCAAATTTCTTTTTTTCTTTGATTGTTCCAATAATCATTTCAGGATTTCCTTACTAAGGGGTAATTGTTTATCAATTATATTTTTAAATGTCACTAAGTTTACGACTGTTAATGTAATGGGATTAAAGTCCTTTAAAAAGCCATATTTTTCAATGTTTATCATCTTATATTAGAAAGTTGTTATCCATGAGCAAGCCAAGACCTACTCCAACACATAGAGCTAAAATAATTTTTAAATTTCTATTCAAATTAAACTCTCATCCCAAGTTTCATGAAAACTATTTATTTTTTTTTTTGAAAAGTCTTTGTTTTGTATTTTCCCACAATCTAGCCATACCTAAGGGTTCATAGATCATAAATACTATCATCAAAACACCAAAAACAACTTGCTCCATTGCAGAAATAATTGTTGCATCAATCGCACCATGAAAAACATTATTACCAAGGTAATTTAGTAAAACAGGAAATAACAAAATAAAACCAGCACCAATGAATGCGCCGTTGATTGTTCCAAGACCTCCAAGAATACACATAAATAAAATTTTAAATGATAATTTTATATCAAAAGCGACAGGTTCCAGTGATTTCAAATATGTAAATGCAAAAAGAGCTCCAGCAACACCGCAAAAAAATGAACTTATAGCAAAGGCCTGTAATTTAGTTTTCAGCAACGATACTCCCATTGACTCTGCTGCTACGTCCATGTCTCGAACCGCCATCCAATTTCTTCCTGTGCTTCCCCTGGCCATGTTAATTGCAAGAATTGTCATGACCGTGACTACTACCAGAATTACAAGATACATATCAACCGGAGTTGTATAAGGTCTTCCAAATATTACTATATCTTGTGCAGTAATGATTCCTGATGAGTCATAGTTTTTAAACCAACCAAATTTATCAATCACCCAAATAATAAAAAATTGTGAAGCTAATGTTGCTACCATAAGGTAAATACCTCTTATTCTTAAACTTGGTAATCCAAAAACAATACCAATTGCAGCTGCAATTAATCCTGAAATAATAAGGGCTCCAAAAAATGGAAGTCCATCTACTCGAAGAATTAAATTAAAACATGCAAAGGCTCCGGCAGCCATGAAACCAGCAGCACCTAAAGCTAATTGGCCTGTATATCCCATAATCACTTGCTGACCAATTGTAGCTAGTGCAAGACAAAGCCAAGGAATTAATATTGATGTAAACCAATAATCAGAATTAACTGTCATTGGAATTACTAAAAATCCCAAAACCATTAAAACTATAAAATTAATATAATCACTTTTTGAATATGTTGAAATTGCTGTAGACATTAAACTCTCCTAATAATTTTCTCGCCAAATAAACCCTCTGGCCTTTTTAAGAGAAAGAAAACCGCTAAAACATATGGAGCCCAACCTTCAATTGCTCCACCAAAGAAAGGACCTATATAGACTTCTAACACTTTCTCTGTCGAACCAATTATCAATCCTCCAACTATTGCACCAGGTATCGAGGAAAAGCCCCCTATAATAAGCACTGGAAGTGCCTTCAATGCTAAATCAACTAAAGCAAATTGAACTCCAGCTCTAGCTCCCCATAAACACCCCGCAACTAAAGCAACAACACCAGCTGCAGACCATACAAGAAGCATAATATGTTTTAATGGTATACCAATTGAACTTGCCGCACCTGGATCATCAGCTACAGCTCTTAAACCTAGACCGATTTTAGTTTGAGTAAATAAGACTGCCAAAGAGATAACCATGAATGCTGCTACAGCACCTGCAGTTAAATCCAGCGCGCTGATAAATATGCCAATTGCATCTGCAATAAACATTATAGGGAAATCAGGAATACCTAAATCTAATCTTCTAACTTCAACACCCCAAGCGGCCTGTGCTAGTCCCTCTAAGACATATCCTAAACCAATAGTGGCCATCAAAAGTGTATCCTCACTTTGGTTCATCAAAGGTCTTATAACTAATCTTTCCGTACTTAGGCCGACGATGACCATAAGTCCAATTGTAACTATGAAAGCAAGGAAAAATGGAAGTCCTAACTCCATAAAACCTACAAAGGATAAAACAGCAAAGAAAACCATAGCACCCTGAGCAAAGTTAAATGTTGCAGATGCTTTATAAATTAATACAAAACCAAGTGCTACTAATGAGTACATCGTACCGGCTAATAGTCCACCAACTACAACTTCAAAAAAGAATAATATTTCACTCCCCATGTGAAACTCCTAAATATGCATCAATAACATTTTGATTAGTTCTTACCTCTTCTGGAGGCCCATCACCAATTATTTTTCCGTAGTCTAAAACAACTACTCTATCTGAAATATCCATTACAACTCCCATATCATGTTCAATTAAAACCATTGTTGTGCCGTACTCTTCATTTACCTCTAAAATGAACCTGCACATTTCTCTTTTTTCTTCGACATTCATTCCGGCCATTGGTTCGTCTAAAAGAAGGAGAGAAGCTTCAGTAGCAAGTGCTCTACCCAACTCAACTCTTTTTTGTAATCCATAAGGAAGTTTACCAACTGGCGTATCTTTAATTTTTTCTATTTCTAAAAATTCAACTATTTCTTCACATTTTTTTAGATTTACTTTTTCTTCCCTTCTAGCTTTAGGAAGCTGTAAAGCAACATCTAAAAAATTTGCTTTAGAATGAAGTTTTCGTCCAACTAAAATATTATCTATAGCTGACATTCTTTTAAAAAGAGCCAAATTTTGGAATGTTCTTGAGATGCCCATTTGCGCAATAATATTAGGAGTAATTTTACTTAAAGTATCACCTTTAAAAGCTATAGATCCCTTTTGAGGTTTGTAAATACCGTTGATGCAATTTAACATAGAACTTTTACCAGCACCATTAGGACCAATAATAGCTCTTACTTCATGCTCAAGAACGTTGAATGAAGTATCTGTTATCGCGTTAACACCACCAAAGCTTAAAGAAATGTTATTAACTTCAAGTATTGGATCCCCAATTTTAAATTTTCTTTCCTCAATTGTGCTCATGTCGCTAAACCTTTATTTTTTTTACTTTCTTTGAGAACATCTCTAAAGTTTTTTCTACCTTCAGATGATATTCCTAAATAGAATTCTTTTACTTTATCATCATTTAAAAGAGATTTTGCAGATCCATCTAACATAACTTGTCCAGTTTCAATGATGTATCCATAATCAGAGTTTCTTAATGCTATATTTGTATTTTGCTCAGCCAGTAAAATACTTACACCTTCTTTTTCATTTAGTTCTTTTACGATATTAAATATTTCTTCCACAAGTTGAGGAGCTAAACCCATTGACGGCTCATCAAGTAAAAGCATTTTAGGTTTGGCCATCATAGCTCTTGCAACTGCAATCATTTGTTGTTCTCCACCAGATGTAAACCCCGCCTGACTTTTTCTTCTTTCTTTGAGTCTTGGAAAGTAAGCATACATTCTCTCTAATTCAGATTTAATTTCAGATTTAGATAACTTTCTAGTATACGCTCCACTGATCACATTTTCCTCAACTGTTAAATGTCCAAAACATCTTCTTCCTTCAAGTACTTGAACAAGGCCTAAATTAACCATGTCACTGGGATTTAATTTTTCTACTCTTTCACCATCATAGGTAATTGATCCTTTTGTAACCTTGCCTCTTTCAGAAGCTAACATCGTAGAAACAGATTTAAGAGTGGTGCTTTTACCCGCACCATTACCACCAAGTAGTGCAACAATACTACCTTTTGGGACATCTAAAGATACATCACTAACTGCAAGGATAACGTCGTCGTAGACAACCTCAATATTTTTAATTTCAAGAATATTCTCAGAATTATTTTGTTCACTCATTTTAAATTTTTTCCATTTTGGGAAGGGGCAAAAGCCCCCTCCGTAGATTTGTTTAAATCAAATTAACATTCTTTTGGAGTTATGTTGTTCTCAGCTGCAAACTTAGCTGCTGAGTCTTCAACTAAACTACGAATGTATCCAGGATCTAAAGGAGCTTCCCAACCTGTAATTTGGTTGAACTTTTCTCCGTCCCACTGCATGACAGCAAACTTACCAGCGCCTTCATGGTTCTCACAGGAAATTGAAAATGGTGCAACCATATTTTCAATACCTATTTCAGCAAGTCGCTCGGTTGTCATGTTAAGAGCTTCATAACCATCTCTGAATTCTGCACCAGTAACTGCTTTACCAACTTTACCGTGCATTTCTTGAGCGTTCTTTAGAGCTTCAATCCACATAACAGCTGCTCCAAGACCACGATTCCAGTAAACTGAACCAACTCTGCTTTCGTCAGCAAGATTTCCTTTACCAGCACCGTATACTTGTTCTTTAATGGCAGCAACCAGAGGAAAGTCGTCACCTGGTAGTGCGTTTGCAACAGCGTATGTTCCTATAGCTGAGTCACCTGCAGGATACATATCTTCTTCAGCTGCTCCAAATGTTACGTACATCATTCTATCTCTTGGAAAATTAACTCTAGCTGCGTTTGTCATAGCAGTTGAGTTCATACCTGAACCCGCTCCCCAGAAAGTAACCCAATCAGGTTTTTCTTTTCTGATTTGAAGCCACTGAGATTGTTGCTCTAATCCTGGAGGTGGAATTGAAATTTCTACTAATTCCATTCCCCATTCTTCAGTGATAGCTCTCATAGCTGGTAAAGGCTCTCTACCGTATGCTGAGTCAATGTGAAGGTGAACAATTTTCTTACCCTTCATGTTAGGGATACCGCCTTCAATTTCAGCCATAAATTTTAATTTAACTGCAATTTGAGACCAATAGTGACTTGCTGCGTTAAAAACCCATGGCCATACAGTTCCATCAGCACCATCGGTTCTACCATAACCATACTGAGCTAAAACAACATTATCTTCAGCCATTCTGTTAATAACAGCATAAGCACCTGGTGTACCTAAAGTGTCAAAAACAACGATTCTTTGACCGTCTTTTTCTAAAAGTCTCTGATAACACTCAACAGTTTTAACAGCATTATATTCAGTCTCACATTCTTGGTATGTAAGCATAACACCGTTAACTCCACCGTTCATATTGACATAATTTAGATAGTCAATTTGTGCACCGTAATAGCCTGTTCCCATTGCTGAGTAAGGACCAACCCTACTACTTGCAATTGGAAAATACTGCTCATGCGCACCAGCAGATACGTTTTGTGGTATAGAGAACATTGATAAACTTCCTATTATCGTTGCGATAACAAGAAACTTTCGTTTCAAATTATTGAACATAAATGTCCCTCCTATTATAATTTTCGTTCTTATTCCAGCATAAAAACTGAAAGTAAAACTTATTCCTGTAAACATTATAAAAAAAATTCATCATCTAGATCAAAAATAAAAGTTTTTTGGAATTGATTTCATTTTAAAGCATTATGAATATAGAAAAAAAATTTTAAGAATAAAGAAAAAATTGTGTGGATAACTTTTAATTTTAAAGAATAAAAAAAATCAATTTTGTTATTAGTATTACAAAATAATATTTTTTTTTAATAATTTTAATATTTTGTTATGTTATATCAAAACATTAAAAAAATTATTGCAGTGTATATTTTAAACCTAGATAGTTCAAAATATGAAATTATGCTTGTGGATAAAATAAAAAAAATTTTGTTTTTTTTTATTTTTTTCTAAAAAATGTTTTAATTACAATAAATCTTTCTCATACAAATTATGTTATATCATAACATTAACATTTCTTACATTTTGAAATTATCTCAACACTAAAGTTATTAAGGTCAAAATTTTTTAGATCTAAAATGTTATAAGCTAAACTCATCTTATTTTTATTAATATTAATTTCTTCGTATTCATTACAATTTTTGCACAAAACAATAGTAGAAACCTCATTTTCATTACGGGGTTCACTACTCACAATATATTTTTTTGAAACATTAAGTCTTAAAACGAGGTTTTGGTCCAATAAATTTCTAAGTGAACGATAAACTGTTGCAGGCTGTACTCTTTTAATTCTCAAAAACTTGTCTAAAACAT
The DNA here is from genome assembly GCA_902601865.1 of uncultured Alphaproteobacteria bacterium. Classification (GTDB taxonomy): domain Bacteria; phylum Pseudomonadota; class Alphaproteobacteria; order HIMB59; family HIMB59; genus HIMB59. The sequence goes on from CACKOX010000004.1 coordinate 28,614, forward strand.
CGTACGCAGACAAAGGTCTTTTTCTATTATTTTTTAATATCTTTAAAACTATACGGTCGTTGGTCAACATTTTAGATAAACTAAGTTTATTTCATTAAAAACTGAAATATTTAATAAATCAGCCTGAATTTGTTAAGTTATAGTTACTTAATGGAGTCTTTTACAGATTAAAAAGATCAGGATTTTTTAGAGAAAGCTATGGCGTTTTTTTGATTAGTTTCAAGATTTTTAACAGAAAAATCCTTAATTAACTCATGAAAAAGCTTATACCAATTAATTTCTGCTTTTAGGTGGATAAAAATAGACCCAAGTCCAACTGCAGCTCTATCCATGAATACAAACTCTCTAGGTGGTTTAACTCCACCATATTTTCTCAATTCTTTGTGAACTTCTCCAGCAATTTTAGCACCATATATTCCGCTGTCTGAGTCTTGTATTCTTCTAACTTCATTTTTTAAAATAGGGTCATATAAAAAAAGAGCCCATTTATTTAAAACATTCATAAGCTTGTCATCAATATCTTTAAATCCCCAGGCCTTATAAGCTAGTTTTATTTTTTCGTTATTTTTTTCTTTAAGGGCAAAATATAAATCAATCACACCTTTTACGAATTTAGCTGGAAAAATTCTAACACAACCGTAATCAAACAAGTTTATGTTATTATCTTTATTTACAGAGTAATTACCAAGGTGAGGATCACCATGGATAATTCCATATTTGTAAAATGGAAAGTACCAGGCCATAAATAATTTTTTTGCTAAATCATTTCTCACTTTTTGAGAGGAATTTTTGTATTCTATGAGTTTGTTACCATCAAGATACTCCATAATTAATAATCTTTGGGTTGAGAGCTTTTTATGTACTTTAGGAATTTTTATAAAAGTATTTTTTTTGTGCATGTACTCAAAAATCTTAAGGTGGCGATGTTCAAGTTTATAATCTAATTCTTCTTTTAGCCTTGCCTCAATTTCTTTATAGATTTCTCTTATTTGAATAGATTTATTATAACTAGAGTAAATTTTAAAAATTATTTTTAGTTGATTGAGATCTGCAATTACTGCAGAGGACATATCTGGATATTGTAATTTGCAGGCAACAATCTCATTACCATTTAATTTAGCTTTATGAACTTGACCTAAGGAAGCTGCAAAACTTGCATCTTTTTCAAAATCTATAAAATTTTTCTCCCAATTTTCACCTAACTCAGCTTTCATTCTCCTTTTAACAAAGACCCATGACATGGGAGGGGCATTAGATTGTAATTCTGCAAGTTTTCTTGCATATTCTTCGGGGAGTAAATCAGGAATAGTCGCACTTAATTGTGCAACTTTCATTAAAGGGCCTTTTAGATTACCCAATATCTCAGTTATCTGAGCAGCATATTTTTGATCACTTAAATCAAAATTTAAATACTTTTTTCCAGCAAACTTAGTCGCTAGCGAAGTCATAGATGTAGTTACTTTGGAGTATCTTTTAACTCTGGAAACTAAATTGTTATCTTCTTTCATGATATGTTAAATAGCATTTTCAAATTCATCTATTAAACCAGAAATCATTGAAAGACCTTTTTGCCAACTATCTTTTTGTTTAAGGTCAACGTTAAAGGGTTTAAGCACTTCACTGTAGTGCTTTGAACCGCCGCTTTTTAAAAGATCAATATAACTTTCTTTAAAGTTTGGAAGTCCCTCATCATAAAGTTGGATTAATATATTAACTAAACAATCTCCAAATGCATAAGCATAGACATAAAAAGGAGTATGGATAAAATGAGGGATATAAGTCCAAAAATATTTATATCCATCAGTTAATTCGATATTAGGACCCAGACTCTCAGATTGTGTTTTCATCCAAAAATCACAAAGTTGATCTGATGATAGTTCACCTTTTTTTCTTTCGTTATGCACTAATTTTTCAAATTCAAAAAATGATATCTGTCTTACAACGGTGTTAATCATGTCTTCTATTTTTGAAGCTAAAAGATATTTTCTTGCCTCTTGGTCACTATCCTCTAGAAGTGTTCGAAACGTCATCATTTCTCCAAAGACACTTGCGGTTTCGGCGAGTGTAAGGGGTGTGCTTGATAAAAGTAATCCTTGCTTTGCGGATAAATATTGATGACATCCATGACCAAGCTCATGAGCTAAAGTCATTACATCTCTAGTTTTTCCATGAAAATTTGTCAAAATGTAAGGATGGATAGAAGGAATAGTAGACGCAGCAAATGCACCTGGTGATTTGCCTGATTTTAACTCTGCATCAATCCAACTGTTTTTAAAAAATAATAATGCGATGTCTCTAAAACTCTCATCAAAGTTAGCATAAGAGCGAAGTACGATATCTTTAGCCTCTAACCAATTAATCTTTTTATTTGGTGAGTCAGGATATGGAGCGTTTCTATCCCAATAATTTAATTTCTCTTGATTAAAAAGTTTTGCCTTAATTTTATAATATCGATGAGAAATATTCTTATAATTTGAGGTAACACTTTGCGTCAATGCTTCAACAACCTCATTTTCGACATTATTTGCTAAATTTCTGGAGTCGATGGGGGAGTTATATTTTCTCCACTTATCATTAGTAATTTTATCTTTTGCCAGAGTATTTGTTATAAAAGAAAAAGTTTTTACGTTTGATTTAAAAACATTCTCAATACTTTCAGCAGCCTTTTTTCTGGTTTTTGCATTATGATCAGATAATAGGTTTAACGCCTCAGAACTATTTAGCTCCTTATCATCTATTTTAAATTTTAAATCGTTAATTTGTTCTTCAAAAAATCTCACCCATGAAGAATTAGAGGTTAAATTTTTATCTAAGAAAATCATCTCACTTTTTTCATCAAGTTGATGATGTTTATATCGGCGAATGTTTGTTAACCAATTTTTGTATTTACCTGCACTTAATAAAAATTTTTCAAATTCCAAGTCATCTGTTGCATTTATTTCATTGGTAAAAAAAATTAAGCTAGATGATATTTCAGTGAGTTTTTCATTTATACCTTGGTAAAATTGAACAGTATCTTGATCGTTCATATTTGTTGCATAAATTAAAAAAGCATAGTTTCCGAGCTTGTCTCCGAGCTCATTACCATCTTCATATTCTTTTATAATGCTCTCAAGTTTTTGACTTTGAATAATTAATTTTCCTTTATATTTATCGTTAAAGGAAGTTGAAAAATTTTTAAATTTTTCTATATCTAGCTCTATTTGCTCATCTTTAATAGAAGAGTAAAAATCTCCTAAGTTCCAATTTGGTAATTTGTCAGCCATTTAATTTATTGTTTATTTTTTATTGAATTGTTCTTTTTGTTCTTTTGTTGCCTCTACTTGATATTTGTCTTTCCACTCAGAATAAGACATTCCATAAATAATCTTTCTTGATTCTTCATAGTCTAGATCATAGTCTTCCTCTTTTGCATATTTTACATACCATTTTGATAGACAGTTTCTGCAAAATCCACTTAGATTCATTAAGTCTATGTTTTGCACATCGGTTCTCTCTCTTAAATGGTTAATCAAATGATCAAGCACATTAGCTTTGATTTTGTATTCTTGCTCTTTAGATATTTTACTCATGGTATTTTACTAATATCATGTTATTTATTAATTTCTAAACAAATCAAATGAAATTAAGAAATCGAAAAGCTAAAATTGTTGCTACTTTAGGACCTGCTTGTGAAACTGAAAAAGCAATCGAAGAATTATTTTTATCAGGCGCAGATGTATTTCGTCTAAATTTTAGTCATGGCGATCATGAGGATCATAAAAAAAAAGTTAAAATCATACGTGATTTAGAAAAAAAACATGACCGCTATATTTGTATATTAGGAGATCTTCAGGGTCCTAAATTCAGAGTTGGTAGGTTTTTAAATGTTAAAGAACAATTAAAGAAAAACCAAATATTCATATTTGATCAAAATAAAAAAGATGGTGATAGTTCTCGTGTCTACTTACCTCATAAAGAAATTTTTAAATCTATTGCTATTGGACAAAGGCTTTTAGTAAATGACGGTAAAGTAAGATTAAAAGTAAAATCAAAATCTTCATCTGCAATAAAGTGTGTTGTTACCGACGGTGGCGAAATTTCAAATAATAAAGGTTTAAATATACCAGATACAAAACTTGATTTAAAAATTATTACACCAAAAGATAAAAAAGATCTTGAGCTTGCAATTAAGCTTGATGTTGATTGGATTGCTCTTTCATTTATTCAAACCATTAAAGACTTAGTTACAGCAAAAAAACTCATTCCTGCAAAATTTAAAGTCATGGTTAAAGTAGAAAAACCATCTGCTATGGAAGAAATTGAGTCGATAACTGAGAATTGTGATGGAATAATGGTAGCAAGAGGAGACTTAGGTGTGGAAACAAATCCTGAAGATGTCCCTATTCACCAAAGAACAATGGTTGCGGCTTGTAGAAAATATGGAAAGCCATGTATTGTTGCAACTCAAATGCTAGAAAGTATGATTGACTCACCAACACCAACGCGAGCTGAAGCCTCTGATGTTGCAACAGCGGTATTCCAAGGTGTCGATGCTGTCATGTTGTCTGCAGAGTCAGCAGCAGGTAATTATCCAAAAGAGTCAGTAGAAATGATGGATAAAATTATAAAGCGAGTTGAGAGTGATCCTAAATATTTAGCTAATATTCAAAACTACAATTTAAATGTAGTAAAGACATCTACTGAGGCTATTGCAACAGCTGCACTAGAAGTGGCAAATATAGCTGAATGCAATTGTATTGCTACCTTCTCTCAAACAGGAAGATCTGTTTTAAGAGTTGCTAGAATGAGACCTGATGTAACTTTAATAGGATTGACAACTAACAGAAAAGTAGCTCGTCAAAATATCTTGACTTGGGGTACTTTTATGGACGTAGTTGATGAGATTTCATCATCCTCAGAAATGGTAGATCGCGCATGTAAAATAGCAAAATTAAGAAAAATATTAAAACATGGAGATAAAATAATCATCACCGCGGGTGTTCCTTTTGGAAAAGTTGGTACAACCAATACTCTTAGAATAGCAAAAATAATTTCTGAGAGTAAATTAACTTAATTTAGCACAAGCTTTTTTAATTCTCTGGCAAGCATCCTCTAATATTGAATCAGAGGTTGCATAAGAAATTCTAAAAAAACCTTCTAAACCAAAAGCCGAGCCCTGAACTCCAGCAACCCCAACATCTTCAAGAAGATAATCCATAAAGTCGCCGTCTTTGTAAAGTTTCTTACCTGACTGAGTTGTCTTTCCTAAAACTCCTTTACAAGAAGCAAAAACATAAAAAGCGCCTTCAGGTGTTCTGCAAGATAATCCTGGTGTTTCATTTAAATGCTTAACCACTAAGTTGCGTCTCCTTAAAAATGACTCATTGTTTGATATGATAAAACTTTGATCTCCATTCAGTGCTTCCACTGATGCTGCCATTGAAATGGATGCTGTTGAGGATACGTTTTGGGATTGCACTTTGTTCATAGCATTGATGAGATTTGTTGGACCTGCAGCATAACCCACTCTCCAACCCGTCATACAATAAGACTTAGATAATCCATTCATAGTTAAAGTTCTCTCTTTCAAAAAAGGACAAACCTCAGCTATTGTTTTAAATTCATTAGCGTCGTATACAATTTTTTCATAAATATCATCAGATAGAATAAAAATATTTTCATATTTTTTAAGAACATCACCTAGGGCTGTTAATTCCTCTTTAGAGTACATAGATCCAGTGGGGTTGCTTGGGCTATTAAGCATTAACCATTTTGTTTTGGGATTAATATGCTTTTCTAAATCTTCTGGTGTAATTTTGAAACCATTTTGCTCACCACATTCAACTATCACAGGTTTTCCATCATTTAAAATAACAATATCTGGGTAACTCACCCAATAAGGTGCAGGAATGATGACTTCATCTCCACTATTAATAGTCGCAGAAAAAGCGTTATAAATTATATGTTTACCCCCTACTCCCACTGTAATATTACCAAGTTCATAATCTAAATTATTGTCTCTTTGAAATTTTTTTTGAATTGCAAGCTGTAAGTCTGGGGTACCTTTACCTGGTACATATTTTGTAAAACCATTATTAATTGCCTCAATAGCAGCTCTTTTTATATGATCTGGGGTATCAAAGTCAGGCTCTCCAGCTGCTAAAACAATTATATCTTTTCCTGCCCTTTTTAACTCCTGTGCCTTCATATTTGTGGCTATTGTTAAAGAGGGTTTTATGTTATTTACTCTTTTTGAAATCATTTTTTTTATTTAGTTATCTATAAACTTATTTATAAATTTCTACAAGCATGGCATTTAAAATAGTTAGTGAAAATAAACCGAAGGGAGATCAGCCACAGGCGATCAAAAAATTAATTGAAGGTTTAGATAAGAGAAAACAAAGTCAAGTACTATTGGGTGTAACTGGCTCTGGGAAAACGTTTACAATTGCCAATGTAATTGAAAAATATAATAGGCCTACATTAATTATGGCTCCCAATAAAACCCTAGCTGCTCAGCTTTATGAAGAATTAAAAATTTTGTTTCCTAAAAATGCTGTTGAATATTTTGTGAGTTATTATGATTATTATCAACCAGAAGCATATGTTCCCCGATCGGATACCTTTATAGAAAAAGAGTCGTCTATTAATGAACAGATAGATCGATTTAGGCACTCTGCCACAAGATCTTTAGTAGAAAGAGAAGATGTAATTATCGTAGCAAGCGTTTCATGTATTTACGGTATTGGGTCTGTAGACTCTTACTCGAAAATGACCTTAGAAATAAAAAAAGGTCAAAACATTAATTTAATGGAGTTCTTAAGAGAATTAGTAGAGTTACAATATAAGAGAAATAATATTGACTTTAGAAGGGGTATGTTTCGTGTAACTGGGGATCGTGTTGACATTTTTCCTGCACACTTAGAAGATATTGCTTGGAGAGTAAGTTTTTTTGGAGACGAAGTAGAGGAAATTAAAGAGTTTGATCCGTTGACAGGAGAATTTATTCAAAACTTTGAAGAAGTAAAAATTTTTGCAAATAGTCACTATATTACTCCCAAGCCACGATTAGAGAATGCAATTAAAGAGATTAAGAAAGATTTAAAAATAAGACTAGAGGAATTTGATAAGGAAAAAAAATTATTAGAATTTCAGAGATTAAAAGAAAGAACTAATTTTGATTTAGAAATGATTCAAGCTACTGGAACTTGTTCAGGAATTGAAAATTATTCTAGATATCTAAGTGGTAGGCAACCTGGCGAGGCACCACCTACCTTATACGAGTTTATCCCAGAAAACGCCCTACTGATTATTGATGAGTCTCATGTATCTGTTCCTCAAATAACTGGAATGTATAAAGGTGACAGATCAAGAAAAAAAACACTTTCTGATTATGGTTTCAGACTTCCGTCTGCATTAGATAACCGTCCTTTAACTTTTGAAGAGTGGAATATGATGCGACCCCCTACTATTTTTTTATCCGCAACACCAGGTCCTTGGGAGTTGAATGAAGTTGGAAACAAATACGTTGAGCAAATTATTCGACCAACTGGATTAATTGACCCTGAGTGCGTGATAAAAACAACTGTCAACCAAGTTGAAGATTTGATGGGTGAAATACAAACCACTATTAATAATAAAAATAGAGTACTAATTACAACTCTTACCAAAAAAAATGCTGAGGATTTAACAAATTATTTAAAAGAACATAATTTAAAAGTTGAATATATGCACTCTGATGTTGAAACAATTGACAGAATAAAACTTATTCGCTCTTTGAGAATAGGAGAAATTGATATTTTAATTGGTATAAATTTGCTAAGAGAGGGTCTGGATATACCCGAATGTGGTTTGGTAGCTATCCTTGATGCTGATAAAGAAGGATACTTAAGGTCAAAAACAAGTTTAGTTCAGACCATAGGTCGAGCGGCAAGAAATGTTAATGGCAAAGTGATATTATACGCAGATATTATTACTAAAAGTATCAAAGCAGCTCTAGAAGAGACAGAATATAGAAAAACTAAACAGATTGAATTTAATAAAAAAAATAGCATTACACCTCAATCTGTAAAAAGAAATATTGGTGAAATTATTGAAAGCATATACGAGAAAGATAGCTATACTGTTGGTACATCTGAAATTGAGAAATTGAGTCCAAATAAGTTTGAGAAACATGTTCAAAAATTAGAGAAAAAAATGTTAACTGCGGCTGAAAATTTGGATTTTGAGAAAGCTGCAATGTTTAGAGATGAAATTAGAAAACTAAAAAAAGATCAAATGGGTATGAATTGATTGAAAGTTTTATAGGAGTATTAATAAGTCTTATTGTTTTAATATGGTCATGTGATCTAGCTATTAAAAATTCAATAATTGTTTCACAAATATATAAAATCAGACCTATCCTAGTAGGTATATTTATTATTGCTATTGGCACCTCTCTCCCTGAGTTTGCGGCAACATTTCAAGCATTAAAATTAAATTCTGTTGGAATAGTTGCAGGTAATCTTGTAGGTAGCAACATAGCAAATATATTGTTAGTAGGTGGTATTATGCTTTATCCTATTAGCAAGCTAGTAACTGAGGAAAGAGACAAAAGTACTTTTTTATTTTTCTTAATTTTTTCTATTACTTTTTTTATTTTTATTATTTTTAACTTTAATCTTGGATATCTATCTGGATTTTTTCTCTTTGGAATACTCTGTGTTTTTATTTTTTTTGAAGTAAGGAAACCTATTGATGATGTCTCTACAAAAGTTGATTTAAAAAATTTATCAACTTACATTATTTTTTTAAAAATATTATTAGCCTTTGTTGCTTTATTTTATAGTTCTAAATACTTCATCGTATATGCGAAAAACTTAACTAGTATATTTGGAGTAGCTGAAACAACTATTGGGATAACAATAGTTGCTTTTGGGACATCATTACCTGAGGTAATTGCTACAATTCTTTCAATTGTCAAAAAACAAAATAATTTGGCAATTGGAAATATTTTGGGCTCAAACATTGCTAACATCTTTGGAATAACGATTATTGCCATACTTATTAACGGGAGTATAAATTTTTATGAATTACTTGGTTATGCAGATAAATGGTTATTTCTGGCTTCATCATTATTATTTTTTATCATAATTTCTCTAAAAATAGCTGGTAAATTAATTTCTCTGAGCTTGATATTAGCCTATATAATCTATTTTACGTTCTTATATTTATAAAAGAAATAAATGAAAAAATTAAAAGTCATTATTCCAATTATAGTTCTTTTATTATTAATTATTTTATTTGGATTAAGTTTTCTAAGATTACCAATTAATTTACTTTCTCAAGAAATAATTGAAAGAGAAACAAAAGGTTTAGTTAGTTTAAATAGTTTATCTAATCAAACATTAAAAATTTTGCCTAAACCCATTTTATCTATAGAAAATTCAAGTTTTAAAATTGATCATAATACTTTCCAAAGTGACATTGTGGCAAAAGATGTTGAATTTTCCAGGTCATTATTTAATGAAGATGAAATTTCAATTAAGTTTAATCAAGCAAGAATAGAGAACATAAATTCTAATTTGATAAATAACTCTATTTTACTAGAGGGTGATATTGATAATTTAAAAATAAATATTTCGTCTGAGGATAATACCTCTCGTATTTTCACAAATAAATTTAATTTTAAAGGTTCTGATTTATATTTTGATATTTATACAATTGACTCTGATGTAAAAAAAATTGGTTTTACTATAGATGAATTAGAAATAGACGAATTAGTATTACTTTTAGGAGAAAATTATCAACAATTATTGAAGAAGATAAACTTTCAAAATTTAAGTGTAAGCGGTGAATATTCAAAAGAAATTTTAAATATTGAAAACTTATCAATAACACTTGCAGATAAATCACAAATTAATATTAAAGGGGCTATCGATTTAAATAATTTAAATAACTCAGATTTAAACATAGGAGGGGAGAATATTTCTACAGATAATTTGTTTCAGCTTGTTAGTAATATTCAAGTCTTAAATAATATTGCAGGTATTCCAAAAGGAATAATTGAAACCTTTGACTTAAACTATAATGCCGGAAGTTTAGCTATAAATAATATTTCTTATAAATCCAATAATGAAACAATCATAAGAATAAACGGATCTATAGAAGAATTAAATATTAATAAAGCTAATATTAATACAAATCTGAAATCAAACTCTAAAGCTGATATTTTAGAACTGTTAGATTTTTTACCTAACGCAGAATTATTAAAGCAACTTAAGTTTGATGAAATTCAACTTTCTAGTATTTTTGTGAATAATATTCTGCAATTGAATGAGCTAAATATAACTAATAACAATAGAAATTTTGCTAAAATCAAAGGTAAATATAAGTTTAATGATATAAACAATACACAATTAGATATTCAATTAGATGAATTTGACCAATTCAGCTTAATTCCATCAGACAGCTTAAAAGAATTTTTATCAATTTTAAATTCAGATCACATAAATTTGAAGGGCATCATAGATGGGAATATATTAAATATTGAAAATCTAGAATTTGTTAGTTCAGATGATGTAAATTTATTAATAACCGGTTATCTAAACTTAAATAACTTTAACGATGCTTCGATAAATATTGGAATTGATAATTTAGATAAAACAAATTTATTACAAATAGTCTCTCAATTCTCTACAGATGACTTTTCAAATATTATTGAAATAGTCGACTTTGATTTTTTACAAACAAACTTAAAAATTGAACCATATAAAAATATTTTTTTAATAGAAAATTTAGATCTTATTCATAAAGATAAAATTTCAAATATATCTGGTTCAATTAATAACAATATGTTTACAGGATTAATTGAATTAAAAGAAATAAATTTATCGAAGTTAGATAATTTATTTTTAAATACATCACGAATCAAAGGTAATATTGATCTATCTTTAAGCGTTCCAGATCCTATAGGCCTTGGTAACATTCAAAATATATCTGGAAATATAAATGGAACTATAAATATTAGAGTTTCAGAGGAAGAATTTGCATTAGTTTTATTTATGCAATCTTTGTCTCAAGATATTTCAGATTTTGAACAAATAAATGAGTTATTAAATACACTTGCAAATTCTTTTATAAATCAAAGTAGCTCTATCAGCGGACAAATTATAAATAAAGATTTGAATAAATTAATAATTGAAGACTTAATCTTATCATCACCAGACAGTGAAACGCTAAAAGCAGAACTAGAATTGGCACAAAAAAATTTTAAACTTACAATTTTTGATATTATTGATAGCGATGATTTTGTAATCAAATATCAAAATGGAAGTTATTCATATGAAAGAATAGTGCCTGATGGGACGATAAAAAAACCTATTGAAGAATTAATTCAAAAAAATATTAATAAGCTCTTTGAAAATTTACTGCAGTGATTTAAATACAAAATCAATAATATCTTTTTCAATCTTGCTATTATTCAATCTATTGATTTCTTGAATTCCTGTAGGAGATGTAATATTTATTTCTGTTAAATAACCATCAATCACGTCAATACCAACAAAAATTAAACCATTTTTTATTAGAAATGGCTTAATTTTTTTACAAATAAGCTTTTCTTTTAGAGTGATATTCGTTTTTACAGGCTTACCACCTGCGTGAAAATTAGCCTTAATACTATTAGTTTTTGGTACCCTTAATACTCCACCTGCTATTTTTCCATTAATTAAAATAATTCTTTTATCACCTTTATTAAAATTTTTTAAAAATCTTTGAACAATGATTGGGCTATTAAAAAATTTTTTTAGATAATTTTTGATAAATAGATTGAGATTTGATTTATTAAAATAAATTTTTTGTATTCCAAGCCCTCCATTTCCATAGGCTGGTTTTATAATTACTTCTTTATTTTTTTTTATAAACTTTGTGATTATTTCTATATTTGAAGATATTAATGTAGGTGGAGTTAACTCTGGAAAATTCATCATAATATGCTTTTCTGGAAAATTTCTAATCTCCTTTGGATTGTTAACTAGTAATGGTTTTTTTAATCGATCCAGCAAGTATGTATTGGATATATAATTTAAATCAAATGGTGGATCTTGACGAATAAAAATGGCATTCATTTTTTCTAAATCAATCTCTTTTAGTTTCATCTTCTGATATGAGAGCTTATTATTTTTATTTAATTTTAAGCTTAAGACATGAGATTTTATTTTATTGACTTTATTAATCTCACTAAAAACCCAGCTCGGATCATTATAATAACATTCTATCCCCCTTCTTAAAGACTCACGAATAAGCATATAAGTAGAATCCTCGTTGATGTTAATTTTCTGTGGATCGTCCATTTGAAAAAGAAATTTCATAATAATTTTAATAATAAGTATTATTTAGCAATGATAATATATTTTTTTTGTCCTTGAACTCTTCAATTAACAAATTTGCGGGATTTTTTTGTTGTTCAATAATGCTATTTAATTTTTCTAAATGAATACTTTCATCTCTACCATCAGAATTAAGATACCCTCTTTTTTCTAATCCTTTTTTTGACAAACTTAATAGTTTTTTACCATGCTCATATAGGGGTAAATTCATAAAGTTACTATTTAACCCCTCAGATGGAACATCCTGATACAAATTTAATATGTCATTTTCTTGCCAGGTGCTTGTTTCCTTCCATAAGTAATCGAGATTTTCATCATCATAAAGTATGCCAATCCAAAAAGCAGGCAATGCACAAATCATTTCCCATTTTCCTGCATCTGCTCCCCTAAGTTCGATATAAGACTTTAATCTGACTTCAGTAAAAATTGTGGATAAGTGGTTTATCCAATCTTGTATTGTTAAATTATAACTCAAAATTTCTTTATTTGAGACACTTTTAGTAAGTAATTCATCAAATGTGTAATCAGTTGTATCAAAATATTTTCCATTTATTTTTAAAAAATAGTTTTTAACTTTTAGAACAAAATCAACATATTCTTCAATCGTAAAATTTTTATTTAAAAATGACTTTTTAATTCCACACCTTTGATTATCTGTGTCTTGCCAAGTGAAAATTCGATTACTGACTAGGTCATTATGTTTTGACTCACGAAAAGGAGAATTACAAAATATACCCATCACAATTGGTTGGATCTTATTAGCAACAACAAATTTTTTAATTAAATCATTTTCATTAAAATAATCCAAATTAGCTTGAACTGTGCAAGTTCTTGTCATCATATCTAAACCTCTAGAACCAACTTTTGGCATGTAATCTCTCATAATTTTATAACGTTCTTTTGGGATAAAAGATAAATCCTCTAATTTACTTATTGGGTCGAAACCAAGACCTAATATGCATAATTTATTTAACTCAGCATATTCTTCTAGTTCTCTTAAATGCTCGTAGGACTCGGTACATGTTTGATGAACATTTTTTAATATTTTCCCAGATAATTCCAACTGACAACCTGGTTCTAGAGTAATGCTTGCACCATTTTTAGATAAAGATATCAGTTGATTAAAGCTGTTATATTCATTTTTCTGCCAGCCTTTTGATAAGAAAAATTGAAATAAATTTTGAACACTCACCTCACCATCAAATTTAAGTCTTTTATGATCTTTAGTATAAAAAATAAATTTTTCGTGCTCTGTTCCTATCCCTTTATATTCAGGGTTGGTAAAACTGGAATGAAAATAATTTATAAGATCTGTTTTTTGTAACAATTAAAACACACTATTTTTATGGAAATTACATTTTTTTATTTGATTTGAATATTCTTTTGCCTGGCGCTCTACTTTTTTTGCCACATCAAGTAACCATTTTTTTTTATTATAGGATTGTTTCTGAAATCCTCCTTTGCCCTCATGATAGGCAAGATAATGATTGTAGACATCAACTTTATTAATTTTTAATAATCGGTAACTTCCATCAACATACCATCCAATGAAATCACTCGCATCTTTAAAATTTTTTCTATCAGCATTAAAGTTTTTTGTAGAAACTTTATATTCTTCCCATGTCCCATCTAAAGCTTGGCTATAACCATAAGCACTTGAAGGTCGTAAACCTGGTATAAAACCTAATACCTTTTTTCTCGGAGGTCTTGCCGTTCTTTCAAAAGAAGACTCTTGTTTGATAAAACTTAATTGTAAACTAACAGGGACGCCCCATTTTTCTTTCGTTTTTTCTGCATATGATTTCCACTTAGGATTAGTTTTGAAAATATCACAAATATTTGAGGTATTAAAAGATCGATCTGTTGTGATACATCCCGATAGTAACAGAGTAAGGATAATTAAATATTTCACTAATTGAAATTTTTCCTTAAGAATTCACTCATTATTTCCAATCCCTGTAATGCTGCACCATTAGATCCTAATATCGAGCCTTGAGACCAGGCATAGGTATCAAAATGTAGCCAGGGTGTGTCAGATTTATTCAAAAATTCTTTTAAAAAAAGTGCTGCTGTGATAGATCCAGCCATACCATCCAAAGAAGCATTACTTAATTCTGCAACTTGCGATTTAATCTTTTTTAAATAGGGTTGGTACAAGGGTAATCTCCAACATCTCAGTTTTTCTTTATTTAAATTATCAACTTTTTTTGCAATTAATTCATTGTTACAAAAATAAGCAGGTAAGTCCTCACCTAAAGCAACCCTAGCTGCACCAGTAAGAGTTGCGAAATCAATAATCATACTTGGGTTATAAGACATCGCTTTTTCAATAGCATCTGCCAATAAAAGTCTTCCCTCAGCATCCGTGTGTGCAATTTCAACTGACTTCCCTGATGCTGATTTGTAGACATCACCTGGTCTCATTGATTTAGAGGATACTGAGTTCTCAGCTAAAGGAGCAATTAAAACTATTTTAGTTTTTTTTAGCAAGTAATTTGCCAATAAAAATAATGATATTGCAATCGCAGAACCACCCATATCTTTTTTCATGTTTCTCATAGAGTTTCCTGGTTTAATATTTACACCACCAGTGTCAAATGTGACTCCCTTCCCAATAATGACGAGAGGCTTATCTTTTTGAAGAATTTTTTTATTTGTTATTTCTATAACTTTTGGTTTAACAGACGAAGATTTACCAACAGCATAAGTAAGAGGAAATTGTGTACCTATATCTTTCTCAGAATGTTCAACAAAATTAAATTTTTTAAACATATGATTATTTTTTATTTTTGTGTAATAAGATAATGGATTTAATTTGTTTGCAGGGCTGTTGATTAAATCTCTAGAAAAATTAATACACTGTGTGTAAAAAGTAAGAAACTCTAATTCTTTTTGGTCTTTGATATACAATAAATTTTTTTTAGGTTTTGACTGAAAGTTATAATTTCCCCATGCCCAAGCTTTATGTATCTCTGATTCTTTTGATTTAGCAAATTTAGCAAATATGTAGTAGTTACCGTTATTTAATGAGGAAAAAGAACTGACCCCCTCAAGATTTTGATCTACCCCCTCTCCGATCAGAACCTCTTTTAGCCTTCCATCTTCATAAGGAACTTTAAGAATTTTTCCAGATTCTGCCTTGAAATTATTAGATAAAGACCAATTTTTAATAAATGATGATTGCTTTAAAAGCCATTTATCAAATTTGATTTGTGAAATGATAGATATTTTTGTAGAACACTCAGTATTGTCATTGGTAAACATTGCTTATAATAAGGATATTAGAAAAAAATGAATAAACAACAAGCGGAAAAGAAAACAGTAAAATTTGAAACAGAGGTATCAAAGCTCTTAGATATAGTAGCTAACTCACTTTATACAGAAAAAGAAATATTTTTACGTGAATTAGTATCAAATTCATCAGATGCTTGTGAAAAACTTAGGTATGTCAGTCAAACCGACTCTAAAGCTGCAAAAACAAATAAATTTGAAATTAAGATTCATATAAATGAAAAGAATAATACCATATCTGTAAAAGATAATGGGATTGGTATGGACGAAAAGGACATGCAATCAAATTTAGGCACAATTGCGAAATCTGGAACAGAAGATTTTATAAAAAAGATGGGGGATAAGAAAGGCGATATAAATCAAATTGGTAAATTTGGTGTTGGTTTTTATTCATCATTTATGGTCTCAGATCAAGTAGTAGTTAGATCAAAAAAATATGACTCATCTAATGGTTACCTCTGGACTTCAGATGGCAAGGGTACATTTTCAATTGAAGAAACAGAATACAATGAAATTGGAACTGAAATTACTTTATCCATTAAGAAGGATGAAAATGAGTTTTTAAGTAAATACAAAATAGAAGAAATAATAAAAAAATATTCTGATTTTGTTCCTTTCCCAATTTTTGTGACGTCCGAAGACGATAAAAAGGAAAAGAAAAAAGATGAAAAACCTGAAGAGCAAGTTAATTCTGCTGAAGCTATTTGGCTAAAAGAAAAATCGAAGATAAAGAAAGATGACTACAAATCTTTTTATAACCAAGTTTCAAGTTACTATGATGAACCTTTAACAACAATTCATTTTAAAGCTGAAGGAGTCGTAAATTACACTGCACTTCTATATTTACCCAAAACACAGCCTCAAGATCTTTATCATCCAGATCGAAAAAACAAACTAAAGCTGTACGTAAATAAAGTATTTATTTCTGATAAATTAGATGCATTAATTCCTGCCTGGTTGAGATTTGTACCAGGTGTAGTAGATACTGAGGATCTGAGTTTAAATATCTCAAGAGAAATTTTACAGAATAATGCAGTAATTAATAAAATATCTAATGCTATTACAAAAAGAGTTCTTAAAGAAATTCAAGAATTAAAGAAAAAAAAACCTAATGAATTTCAAGAATTTTGGAAAAATTTTGGACCTGTCATTAAAGAGGGACTATATGAATTTAACGACTTTCATGATCAGATATTTGAGTTCTCAACATTTCACTGTTCTGAAAAAGAGGAGATGATTACATTAGATCAATACGTAAGTGATTTTTCTAATGATAAAAAGAGAATCTATTACATATCAGGTGAAAATAAAGGCAACCTTCTTAACAGTCCTCAAATGGAATTATTTAAAAATAAAAAAATAAATGTTCTGTTAATCACAGATCCAGTTGACGAATTCTGGATGCCAATGAAAATGAAATTCAAAGAGTATGAGTTTACATCTATTACTAAAGGCGAAGTAGATATAGAGGACAAAAAAGATTCAAAAAAAGAAAAAGAAGAACCTAAAGAAGATAAAGATTTTGTTGGATTTTTAAAAAACAATCTTAAAGATAAAGTTAAAGATGTTAAAATTTCTAAGAGATTAACTACAAGTGCTTCATGTTTGGTTGCTGATGAGAATGATATGGATATGCATTTAAAAAAATTGATGGCTGCTAATAATCAAAATATATCTGACGAAAAAAGAATTTTAGAAATAAATATTAATCATGAATTGGTTAATAAGCTAAAGTCTTTAGATAAAAACCAAAAAGATAAATTTTGTGAAATTCTTTATGATCATGCAAAACTGATGGAAGGTGAAAACCTAGACGACCCAAAAAAATATACTAATTTGGTCTCAGAACTTGTATCTCTATGAGTGATCAAATTAATTTAGAAAATTCTCAAGAAGTAGAGTATGTCTCAAAGACGGTAAATGTAATCATGTGCGACGGTGGTAGTGGCGATCTCGGCCATCCAGCTGTTTATTTTAAGATCGATAAAAAACAAGAAGTTGTTTGTAATTATTGTAATAAAAAATTTATCAAAAAAGACTAACTTTTTTTTTCTTTATTAACTTCTCTAACTAAAAAATCTCTAAGAGCCTCAATTTTTTTAGAACCTTTTAGTTCAGGGGGATATGTAAAATATATAATAGTCTTAGGAGTGTCGGCATTTGGCAAAATGGGAACAAGATTATTATTGGATATTTTCATGTATTCAGGTAATGCTCCAATCCCTGCCCCTCCTCCTATAGCTCTCATAACACCATACATATTTGAAATAAAGAGTGTTTTAACTTTTTTATTTTTGGGAAGTAAGTCCAAAATACAATTTACATCTGGAATAGATGGTTCAACACTATCTCCAAAAGCAACAATCTTATGATTTGGTAGTTCACTGACATCCTTTGGAATTCCAAATTTTTCTATGTATTCTGGGGAGGAATAAATCTTAAATTGAAATTCATAAAGTGGAAACCTAATCAGATCCATTTGGGTAGGTTCTGTCAGCCTCAAAGCAACATCAGCCTCACCTTGGGCCAAATCAGTATACTTGTTTTCAATAATTATTGAGACATCTATCTCTGGGTATGAATTTGTAAATTTTTCAATTCTAGGCGCTAACCATGTTGTGCCAAATGCAACTGTCGCAGCTATAGTAAGTGGCCCAGTAGGCTTCTCTTTAGACTCTGTCAATTTAGCTTCAGTGAGAGCTATCTTACCAAATATGTCGTGAGCAGTTTTAAATAAAATTTTTCCCTGTTCAGTTAGTGTCAGTCCTCTTGCATGTCTTTTAAATAGTGAGACCTTCAAATCTCTCTCAAGAGCACTTATTTGTCTGCTAATAGAAGAATGACTAATATTCATTTTATGAGCTGCTTCAGATATATTAAGATCTAATGCAACATTATGAAAAATTTTTAATTTATCCCAGTCCATGATTTATATTCGCTTGCTTAAATATATTTATACTATCGATTTTCTTATTAAACAATGACCAGTCGTCATTATTATCTATATCATGCCAGATTTTTTCTATTTCATCATACAGAAGTGTTTCCTTTGGAATTTGAGTCAAAGACTTAACATCTAGATTATTGAAAATTTCATGATTTTTAAAAATTGAATCTAAATCATAATTTTTATATTTCCGTTTAATTTCAGTTTGAATATTTAATCTTTGTCTTCCTCCTCTAAGGTCGCTGTATACCTCTTCGTAAAGATAAGGGCTCTTTAGTAATATTTCATAAACATCATTTAATAATTTTTGATTATGCAATTGCAATTTGCTGGGTTTAAGAGACAATCTTTTAAAGAATAGTTTCATAACTTCTTCATTATAAAGCTCTATATATTTTTTTACTTCCTCTATTATTAATTCTTTTTCTATAAAAAGTGTCATGATTGAAGCTAATTGTTGAACGTTCCAAAAAATAGAGTCAACTTGATTTGAAAATTTATAAAGACCGGAATGATCAAAGTAAGCTGCTACTTTCTCTGGATCATATTTTTCCATCATACGATAAGGCCCGTAGTCAAAACTTTCTCCAGTTATGTTAATGTTATCAGTATTGAGAACGCCGTGGACAAAGCCAAAAATGTTATAAGAGGCAGCTAATTTTGCACAATTTTGAACGACTAAAGAAAAAAAATTCAATGGTGTATTTTCCACATCACTAAAGGAAAAGTAATATTTTCCAACTGATTTTATCAATTTCTCTAAACTCTGATTATCTTGATGATATGCGTGATATTGAAAAGTACCAATCCTGATATGGGAATGAGAAATTCTTACTAAAACACTAGACCTCGTTGGGGAGGGTTCATCTTCTCGATATAAATCTTCACCTGTTTCAATTAATGACAGGGATCGAGAAGTTTTTAGGCCCATCGCTTCTAAATAAGAAGAACAAAGTACCTCTCTTACACCTCCTTTTAAAGTTAATCGACCATCGCCACTTCGAGAATAGACTGTTTTTCCACTGCCTTTAGTTCCTAAGTCAAACAGCTTTTTATCTTTGTAAAACTGGGCAATAGTAAACCCCCTACCATCTCCAATTTCAGGATTATAAACTCTAAATTGGTGGCCATGATATTTCATAGCTAAATTAGAGTTAGATGGTAAGTATTCACTCTCAAATTTTCCAAAAAGATTAACCCAGTCTTTGTTATTAAGTTTTGTAAATTCTTCAAAATTATTGTTACGGAATCTTATCTTATATTCTGGAAAACTTGGGGACTTGGATTTTTTATAGAATTTATCACTTAAAAATTTATATGGTGATAATAATTGAGTCTTTAGTTCTGATTTCAAAGGAATTCTTAATATATTTCTTTTTAAAATAAAAGTATCTATATTTTTCTTACGCTTAATATATTCTATGTAAAATAGTGAAATGTTTGGATTGGAAATATTAAAAAGTAGGCTAAAAGATGCACCTAAAACATCTGGTGTATACCTTTTTAAAAATAAAAAAGATATTCCGATCTATATTGGTAAAGCTATTAATATTAAAAGAAGATTATCTAATTATGGTAATCTACCAAAATTACCAAGGAGACTGCAAAAAATGGTGTCTCAGACGGTTAATATAGATTTTGAACTTACTGAGTCAGAGAGAAATGCACTTTTATTAGAAGCTTTACTTATTAAGAAATTTTCTCCTAGATATAACATTCGTTTAAAAGACGATAAAAGTTTTCCCTTAATTAAAATAACAAATGGGGCTTTTCCAAGACTAACTAGATTCAGGAATGATTTTTCAAATGAGGACAAAGTATTTGGGCCTTTTACATCGGCTTTGAAAACTGACAAAGTGATTAAGATATTACAAAAATCTTTTAAACTTAGAAGTTGTAATGACTCAGAGTTTAAAAATAGAACTAGACCATGTTTGCTTTATGACCTTAAACAATGTTCTGCTCCATGTGTAAGCAAAGTTGATGAAAATGAATACAAAAATCAGGTCAGTGATACCATAAAATTTTTTCAAGGTAGTCAGAAAAAAATATTTAATAAACTAGAGAAACAAATGGTTTATTTTAGTGAAAGTCAAAATTATGAAAAAGCTGCAGAATTAAGAGATAGCATTCAATCATTAAATTATATTATTAGAGAAGAAGTAAAAATAAGTACCCAAGAGACTAATTTTGATTATATCCATATCGATAATAAAAAACATTTTTCAATTTATATTGGTTTTATTAGATATGGGAGATATCTCGGAGGAAATTTAATATACTATTCTGATAAATTTGAAGAAGATATTGATCCTACCTCATTAATTATACAATTTTATTTAAAAAGTTTTAGGCCAAAAAAAATAATTATTTCTAAAAGAATTCAAGGATATAACGAATTAAAATCTATTATGAAAGAAAACTACAAAATAGATGTATCTCTAAAAAGTAATAATATTGTAGGTATACAAAAAATATCAAATCTTACCGCTAAACGTAATGATAAAGAGGTAAGTCTTCAAAAACAAAAATATGTTAATAATCAAGAAATTTTAAACTTACTGAAGAATAAATTTAATATCAAAAATAATGTTGAACGAGTAGAAGCCTATGACAATAGTTTTTTCGGAAATAATTATGCGGTTGCTTCATATGTAGTATTTAATGAAGAGGGTTTCAGTATTAAGGACTCAAGAACTTATAAATTTAAAGACTATGATTTAAAAAAATTTGGTGATGCAGACTTAATGAGAAAGGTATTTAAATCTCGCTTTTCCAAAGATGATAAGATTTTACCTGATATAATAATCATAGATGGTGCGCAACCTTACTTAAAGATATGTCAAGAAGCTATCAATGAAAGTGGTATAAACGAGAATATTAAATTAATTGGTGTTTCTAAAGGTTTTAAGAGGGATTTCAGGTTTGATAGATATCATTTATTAAACGAGAAAAATTTATCTTTAAAAGATAGTCCTCAAATAGAGGGATTTATTCAAAAAATGAGAGATCAAGCTCACAAACTATCTAAAAAAAATAGTATGAAAAGGATGTCCGATTCATTAAAAACTAGTTTTTTAGATGACATAGATGGCATAGGAAAAGTAAAAAAAATGAGAGTTATCAATTTTTTCGGAAGTGTGCAAAATTTAAAGCGGGCAAATAGAGACGAGTTAACTCAAATAAAAGGTTTAAATTCAAAAAATATAAAGGCTATATTAGATAAGATAAATGGCTAGGATCTACACAATACCTAATATAATAACTTTTGTTAGAATTATATTAATACCCATAATTTTATATTTACTTTTTTCAGATAACTCTAATGTTGTTCTTATAGCTGGGTTATTATTTATAGTTTCTTCAATATCTGATTATTTTGATGGATATTTAGCTAGAACTTTAAATCAATCTTCTAAACTTGGTACGTTACTAGATCCGATTGCTGATAAACTTTTAATTGCTGCGGTTATCATTGTTTTAATTGATACAAGAGTCATTGCTGATGTTCATGTTATTCCTGCTATAATTATTTTGTTAAGAGAAATAGCAATTTCAGGCCTAAGAGAATTTTTAGCAAAATTGAATACTGATATGCCAGTTAGTAAGTTAGCTAAATATAAGACTACTTTTCAAATGGTTAGTTTATCTATTCTTATTATAAGCTTAGGTTTTGAGTTAAACGATTTCTTATGGAATTTAGGGTTAGTTACATTGTGGCTTGCTGCTATAATTACTTTGTTATCAGGATACAATTATGTAGCAAAGGGTCTAAAGCATATTTGAATATTACAATAAAATATTTTTCCTGGATAAGGGTTAAGCTAAAAAAAAGCCATGATCTAATTGAATTAGATAAAGCAATAAGTTTTAAAGAATTAAAGAATAACCTCATTTCAAAAGACCCAATATTTCAAGAAATATTTAAAGATGACAGTGTGAAGTACTTTCTTAACTTGAATGAGTTAAACGATAATGATCGAATATTAAATAACGGTGACGTTTTGGCTTTTCTGCCACCTGTCACAGGTGGATAATGATAAAAATTGTAAAAGAAAGTTTTGATCTAGAAAATGAGTTCAAAAACATATCTTCTAATAAAAATGGTGCGTATAGTTTTTTTTTGGGAACAGTAAGGTCTGATTTAAGTTTTTCAAATACTGAAATTAAAGGAATATATTTAGAATGTTACGAAGAATTGGCAATATCTCAGCTTGAAAAAATTAGACTACAAGCTTTAAAAAAATGGGATCTTAGTGAATGTTTAATAATTCACAGAATAGGAAGATTAAACTTGGGAGAAAAAATAGTTTTAGTAATTACCTCCTCGTCTCACCGATCAAATTCTATAGAGGCGTGTGAGTATGTAATTGATAGCTTAAAGATAGATGTTGCTTTTTGGAAATTTCATTTATTAGACAACGAAGAGAAAGAAATGGTCTATCAAAAAAATAAAGATAATGAAAAAATGTTAAAATGGAGAGAAATTATTAATTAATCGTTGTCTTCGTAATTAGGGTCTACTTCTTTCATATATAGACTTGAAATCTTAGTTGTAATATTTCCAACTTTAAAGTTTTGATTATCAATTTTACCAACTGGGGTTACCTCGACAGCAGATCCTGTAAGAAAAATTTCCTCAGCTTTTGAAATTTCGTCTGGATATATATCTCTTTCGATTACGTTAATACCTTCATTTTTTGCAATTTCTATTACAGCTTGTCTCGTAATACCATTTAAGAAACAATCAGGTACAGGGGTATGAATTTCACCATTAATCACTAAAAAGATATTTGAACCTGTAGACTCACTTACTCTTCCTTTATAATCCAGCATCAAAGCATCGGTATAACCATTCTTTTCAGCCTCATGTTTGCTTAAAGTGCAAATCATATACAGACCAGCTGCTTTAGTATCTGTTGGTATACAATCTGGAGGAGGTCTTTTCCAAACAGCTGTTTGAAGAGATATTCCTTTTAATCGATCTTCTTTAGTAAAATAACTTGGCCATTCCCAAGTAGCAACAGCTACATTAATCTTATTTTTTTGAGCAGAAATAGCCATCATTTCACTTCCTCTCCAAATTACAGGACGAACGTAACCATACTTTATATTCATTTTTTTAATGGTTTCCTCGTGAGCTCTATTTATCTCATCTTTAGAATAAGGCACATCGATGCCCATTCTTTGTGCAGAAAAAAACAATCTATCAGTATGTTTTTCTAATTTATAAATTTTTTCCCCATAAACTCTTAAACCTTCAAAAACGCAACTTCCATAATGCAAACCATGGTTAAGCACGTGAGTAGTGGCATTTTGCCATTCAACAAATTCACCGTTATACCAGATAAAACCAATTCTTTTATCAAAGGGGATAATTTCCATAATTCAAAATAATGTAATATTATTTATTTAAATTCACAATATAATTATATTTATATCCTATGAATTTAAGTTTTGCCGATACTTTGTATTTTAAGAAAGAGAATATCTTAGAAATAATTTTAGGACTGCATAGATCTTACAAATCTCTCCAAAGAGAAATTCAAATATGTTGTGAACTAAATAATTTAACATTTAATGAGCTACTAGTAATTTTAGAAATTAAAAAGGGGTTTAAAAAAAAAATTGAAATAGCAAATAAAGTATATTTGAAAAAACAAAATTTAAATTTAATACTAAAAAATTTACAAAAGAAAAATATCTTAGTGCTTGATAAAACGAATATATCAATAACTGAAAAAGGTGAAGTTTTAGTTGATAAAACAACAAACAGAATTAATGAAAAAATTATTAAGCTTTTTAAAAAAACTGATCCTAAAAATATGTCAGGCTTCATTAATATAATTGAGTCATTGTAATGAATGATAAACACATACTTTTGGTAGAAGATGATGAAACACTACAATCCCTCATTAAAAAATTATTAACAAATAATAATTATAAAGTATCCATAGCAATAAATATTGATGAAGCAAAAAAATTAGTAAAATTGTTTATATTTGATCTTGTAATTTTAGATGTGATGCTACCAGATAGTAGTGGTCTAAGCTTTTATGAGAGTACAATCAAAAATAGAATTGAAACCCCAGTGATATTTCTTTCAGCTCTAAGTGACGTAGAAGATAGAGTAATAGGACTTGAGCTTGGAGCAGATGACTATATTGGTAAGCCTTTTGACTCAAGAGAGCTGCTATTAAAGATTAGAAAAAATATCTCTAAAAAAGAAACTTTAGATGTTATTAATTTTGGAAATGAAACAGAATTTGATTTAAAAAAAGAGCAACTTTTATTTCAAAAACAGAATATAAATTTATCAAGTAATGAGGTGAAAATATTAAAATTATTAATTAATAATTCACACCAGTATCTAACAAGAGATTTATTGAACACAGAGTTAGGACTGGATTATCTATCAAGAAGCGGGGACATGCAAATTTCAAGACTAAGATTAAAACTCAAAAAGGAATGTAAATTGAATGACATAATTCGATCAGTGCATGGTAAAGGATATAAGATATTTATCTAATGATAAAATGGAGTAATTTTTCAGAGAGTCTTTTAGTAAGATCGGTCTATCTCATAACAATTCCTATTGTATTAGTTCAAATTATTGGAATTGTAATTTTTTTTGAATTACATTGGGATCTAGTGTTAAAAAGAAGTGCTCAGTCAATTTCTAATGAAATAAAGATATTAGAAATGCAAAAAGAAACATCTAATGTAAATAATTATGCAAATACTTTACAAATAATTAGAACTGAAAAATTTAATTTAGATGAAACTAGTGAAGTTTCTAATTGGATATTTAAAAAAAGGATGATGAATTCGCTTGGTCAGATATCTGCGGATTTTAAAGTTTTACAAAATGAAAGTTATTTTATATTTTTTAATGAAAAAAATACTGATTATTTTTATTTAATTCCCAAAAAAAGGGTGGAAACGAAAACTGTTAGTGGATTTTTTTTATGGACAATCGCTGTCAGTATTATTTTATCCTTGATTTCATATTTATTTATAAAAAAACAAATTCAACCACTAAAAAGACTTGGTATTATTACTAGAAGTTTTGGAAGAGGAATCGAAACACCAAATTTAAAACCAACAGGCTCCTCAGAAGTGAGGGGTTTAATAAAAGACTTTAATAACATGCATAATAACATTATTTCTACACTAGATAATCAACGAAATATGTTAGCGGGTATTAGTCATGACTTAAAAACACCATTAACAAGAATTAATTTAATGATCGAAGAAATTAACAATGAAACATTAAGAGGCTCTATTTCTCAAAATATCTCAGAAATGAATATCATGTTAAATCATTATTTAGACTTTATTAAAAATGAAAAAAATGAAAATTTAGATGAAATAAATACTTCCAATTTTATATCCAACATTGCTCAAAATTATCAAAATCTCGAGATTTTAGTTAACAACGAAAGCAAAATATTTATCAGAAAAAATCAAATCACAAGAGCTGTTATGAATATCTTAGACAACGCTAATAAATTTGCCAAAAAAATATTTATAAGTTCTAATTTAGCAAATAATATGTGGAAAATAGATATTGAAGATAATGGCCCAGGCACAACTTTATCGCAAGAAGAATTGATAAGACCTTTTGTTAAAGGATCTGATCAATTGAATCAGGGTACAGGTTTAGGACTATCTATAGTTCAGAAATTAATAAAATTAAATAATGGAGAATTAAAATTCCAAAAATCTTCACACGGTGGATTAAAAGTAACTGTGATATTGCAAATTTAAGTCTAAAAGAGTTTTCCCCCATTTGATATATTAGTTGTTGGCATAACTAAAATGGGATTATTATTATTATCAGGAAAACCTAATACTAATACTTCAGAAATCATTTTACCAATTTGTTTGGGTGGAAAATTTGTTACTGCAGCTACTTGCTTGCCAATAAGCTCTTCTGGTAGATAGTTCTCTATGAGTTGAGCAGAAGTTTTTTTTAGTCCAATAACATTTCCAAAGTCAATGACTAAATAAATACTAGGTTTATTAGATTTTTCATTTATTTTTGCTTTTACTATTGTACCAACTCTGATATCAACTTTTTCAAAGTCAGAGTAGCTTATCATCTTTTACTTATAAATGACTTCACTCTATTTATATTCTCAAATGCATGTCCAATAGAAGCCATAGTTTTATCCAAACTATTATTATCTTCTATCCAGACATTAAAAGCATAAACATAAATTATGTTACTAACCGTTTTTTCAAAATTAGTATTTAAGAATAAATTAAAATAATTATTGATATTTTTAGACAAATTAAAAAAATATTTTGGCTTTTTTTGAGACTCTAAATAAATTCGTAGTGTTATATTTTTGTAAATATTAAGAAAATCTAATCTATTAATTATACCTTCAAATATTTTATCTTCAAATGAAAGGTCATTAGCTGGGGTTTTTAACTCAGTAGAAATAAAATATTCAAAATCTTTTATGAAAATATTGAAGTCATCGTACTCAGAATTTATTGATTTGATTTTTGTATGAAAACTCTTTAAATGCGCAATATCGTTAAGCTTTTTAAGATTTGTCTTATTAAGTTTTTGTACTTTTTTGCTCACTATCAATTTCCTTAGCTCGTTTATAAGCCTTAAGTAGTGTGGTGTATATTATTTTTTCCATTTTTTGGGACTTTATATAATTAACACCTGCCTGAGTAGTGCCTTTCTTGCTAGATATAGAACTAATAAAACTATCTAACATTTTAGAGGTAGTGTTGATTTCTAATACATTTTTGAATAATTCTAGCACTTCTATTTCATTTATGTTGAATGGCTTAGCAAGTTTTTTTGATGCTTTAACAAAACTACTTATTATATAAGCAATAAATGCTGGCCCACTTCCATAAACTGATGTAGCAAAATTAATTTGGTCTTCATTTCTGACATTTATAATTTTTCCAAAAGATGACAATAATTTTATTAAATTATTACTCATTAATTTTTTATTTTTTACGTAAATATGAGTTTGGGATTTTTTATTTGAAGCCATAACATTTGGCATAATTCTTATAATTTTTTTAGTTTTTAAAATTTGCTCTATAGTCCTGAATTTTATACCAGCCATACAAGAAATAATTATTGTATCTTTTGAAAGGTATTTTTGAAATTGAGTTCCAATACTTAAAAAAGTCTTAGGTCTGATAAGAAGAAAAACATAGTCATAAGCATGATTATTGTGAGATATTTTTTTTTTTATATTAATATTTTTTATTTCACTCTTAGAGTCTAAAGCATAGATATTTAATAAACTTAATAATTTTTTGGATGTTAAAGATTTAGCTAAGTGTCCATAACCTATGAAAAGAGCTTTTGGCTTAAGCGTGGCCAACAATTTTTTGATTAATTAAAGTTTGTGAAGTCTTAACGACTTTGTCTCCTTTTAATAAGACAGAGACCAAATGGTTAAATTCAGATAAAATATTTTCTAAATAACTTCTTATATCCTCTGCTGTTACTTTTCCTGAAATTGGGAGACTATGTTTATAAATAATTTTATTGTTATTGTTCTGTTTCAATGTTCCAATTACGAGATTATTGTTAATTTTGGTCATATGATTAGTAAGAAAACTATACTCATAGTTATCAATACTAAATGATGATATAAGAACTTTTAAGTCATCGATCCATTGAAAATCCATGATCACTTTTTGTTCACTTATTTCGGTTAAAAGTGAAATATCTTTATTTTTGTAACTTTTAGATGACTGTTTCACATTAAATATATCTTCAAGAAGAGAAATAGGGCTAGAATCAATGCTTTTATCACTCATACACAATATGTATCACATTAATTCTCTTAGTAAACACTATATATAGTGTTGTAAGGCTTGTTATTGTTAAATTTTAAACTTTTCTGTTGATTAAATATTTCTTTAATTTGAGAAAATCTGATTTTATATCATTAAAGATCTGAGCAGCTTCAACTGAATTATAAAGAAATTTTGATAACTTTATGTAAAGTTTATCTTTGTGTGAGACATAAGTTGTATTATTAGTTTTAAAAGTGTTTGAATATCCGAATTTTTTATCGCCTGTTGCTTTTGAACTATTTGGTTTAACCATTAGATGGTACAGCATATCTTATATAATTGGATTTATTTACTTCTATTTTTTTGCATTAAGTAATTTAAATCGATTTAATTTGAATAAAAAAAAACTAGAAGATTTATTTTTTTATTTATTTTTATCAGTAATAATTGGCGGGAGATTAGGATATGTATTTTTTTACAATATTAATTTCTATTTTCAAAATCCATTTGAAATACTTAAAGTTTGGCAAGGGGGCATGTCTTTTCATGGAGCTTTAATTGGTATTATCCTAACAACTATCATACTTTCAAAAAAAAATCGAATTCCTATTTTTCTATTATCTGATCTTTTAAGTATAACAGCACCAGTAGGAATATTTTTAGGAAGAATATCCAATTTCCTAAACCAAGAACTAATAGGTAGACCAACTGAGTTTTTTTTAAGCATTAGTTACCCAAATGAAGATATCTATAGGCATATTTCCCAAATTTATGAAGCAATTTTTGAAGGATTAATACCTGCTGTTTTACTTTTAATAATTTTTTATAAATTTAAGATTAAAAATGGTTTAATAACTTCTATATTTTTAATTAATTATGGATTGTCTAGAATAATTATTGAAAATTTTAGAGAGCCAGACTTTCAATTAGGCTTGAAATTTGATTTTATATCTCAAGGGCAAATGTTATCTATACCAATTGTTATTCTTGGTTTTATATTTTTATATTTATGTCATTACAAACAAAGATAGACACTATCATTAAGTCGGTCGGATCAATTAATATACAAGATTTTGTTGAACTCTCTAATTTTGATAAAATATCAGGTTTTTATAATAAACCTAATATTGAAAAAATTGGTAAAAGTGGCCAATTTATAACATCTCCAGAGATATCCTCTCTTTTTAGTATTGCCATTACTAATCAATTTTTAAAAGAGTTCCCAGAAGTAAAAAATGTAAATTTATTTGAGTTAGGACCTGGTAATGGGCTATTATCAATGGATATATACTATTACCTAAAGTCAAAGAATATCAATGTAAATGATGTTACTTTATTTGAGAAAAGTGATTACTTTATTGAAAAAATTTCAGAGAAATCAGAAGTTAAAGTAAATTTTATAAAAAATTTGTACGATTATAAAATCGATAATGAAGATCTAGTATTTATTTATTCAAATGAATTTTTTGACGCTATTGGATCAAAACAATTTATCTACAATAATGGTAATTTCAATGAGATAAAAATATCGAAAAATAATGATGAGTATTTACTAATTAAGGATAGTACAATAATCTCTAAGGAATTATTAAATTACTATTCAAGTTACAAGTTTAAAGATAATGACATTCTAGAACACTCAAATTTAATATTGAACATACTAAGTGATATTCAAAAATTAGAGTGTAAAAAATATTTTTTTACTACAACCGATTATGGTTATACAAAATTACCTTTTAAAAGCACTCTTAGACTATTATCTAATCATAAAAAATTAAACTTATTTGATAAATTTGAAAATGTAGACTATTCCTTTGGAGTTAATTTTGAATTATTGAATAACTTTTTTCTAAAAAACAATCCATCAATAATCTATCAAAAAGATCTAATTCTTAATAATCTGCCAATTGAATATTTAAAATCGTCTGATAAGAACATTAGAGAGATGATTGACTTAATTAGTGGGAAAAAGTTTGGAAGTATGGGTACATCATTTTTAAACCTTTCTTTTAAAAAAAATGAGTAAATCTGTAAAATTTAAATTTTTTAATAATAAAAATGGTAAATCAAAAGGCATTTATAGTTCTCTTAATTGTGGATTAAAATCTCAAGATAATTTAGAAAATGTTAAAAAAAATATTGAAATTGCAAAATCAAGCATATCTAAAAAAGAAAAGATTTTAATTATTCCCAACCAATTACACTCAAATAAATGTCTTATAGTTAGGAAAAATAAATTTGAATATAATTGTGACGGTATTGTAGCACGAGGTGATAATTTTATACTTGGAATTACAACAGCTGATTGCTTACCTATAATATTAATTGATTACCAAAATGAAGTTATAGGGATTTGCCATGCAGGATGGAAAGGTTTAAAGAGAGGAATTATTGAAAATACTGTAAATAAAATGCTTAAAATTGGCTCAAAAAGATCTAATTTAAGAGCCTTTATTGGACCTTGTATCAGAAAATACTCTTATGAGGTATCAATAAAATTTATTAATAGCATGAATTTAAATACCACGGATTTTTATACTAAAAAAAATGGTAGGTATTTTTTTGACCTTCCTAAGCTTGCTAGAGTTAAATTATACAGCTTAGGGGTTTTCAAAATTGTAGACTCCAAAATAGATACTTATAAAAACAAAAATTACTTTAGTTATCGAAGAAGCATCCATCAAAGATTAAAAGATTATGGAAGAAATATTAGCCTAGTATCAATAAATTAACTTTGTATGGATATATATTTTACTATATAACTCAGTTAACTTATGAAAATTATTTCTGGAAATAGTAACATTGAGTTATCTAAAGAGATTTCAGAATATCTTAAAATACCCGTATCTGAAACAACTATGACAAGATTTTCTGATAAGGAGATATTTGTTGAAATTGCTGAAAATGTAAGAGGAGAGGATGTTTTTTTAATACAATCAACTTCATTCCCAGCTAATGACAATTTAATGGAGTTGTTAGTTGCAATTGATGCTTTAAAAAGAGGATCTGCTAAAAGAATTACTGCTGTATTACCATATTTTGGTTATGCCAGACAGGACCGAAAAACTGGGCCAAGAACTCCTATTTCGGCTAAACTAGTCGCTAATTTAATTACAACGGCAGGTGCTAATAGAGTTTTAACTATGGATTTACATGCGGGGCAGATTCAAGGGTTTTTTGATATACCATTGGATAATCTTTATGCATTAAATATGTTTGTAAATGATATCAAATCAAATAAAAGAGATGAGAATCTAGTATTTGTCTCTCCGGATGTTGGTGGTGTTCTCAGGGCCAGAGCATTTGCAAAAAAACTCAACGCTGACTTAGCTATAATTGATAAACGAAGAGATGCTCCTGGTGTCTCCAATGCTATGAATGTTATAGGATCAGTCGATGGCAAGAAATGTATCATTGTTGATGATTTAGTTGACTCAGGAGGAACTATTTGTAACGCAGCTAAGGCTCTTAAAGAAAAGGGAGCCACTCATGTTTATGGTTATTGTTCCCATGGTGTTTACTCAGGAAAGGCCTTAGAAAATATTAATAGTTCTGTTTTAGAAGAAATGGTTTGTACCAATACTATTAAGCCCACATTTGAAGTTCCGTCTGGTATGAGATATTTGTCTGTGGCCCCACTATTTGGAGAGGCTATATTGCGCATAAATAACGAAACATCTATATCTTCTCTGTTTGATTAATCTTAGTTTTTATTGTATA
Source organism: uncultured Alphaproteobacteria bacterium (assembly GCA_902601865.1). Classification (GTDB taxonomy): domain Bacteria; phylum Pseudomonadota; class Alphaproteobacteria; order HIMB59; family HIMB59; genus HIMB59. The sequence continues at coordinate 60,711 of CACKOX010000004.1, forward strand.
AACTCAGCCTATGAAAATCAGTGGAAATATACCTGCAAAAGAACGTCAAAAAGGTAATACTAATCCCTATTTTGATGAGGGTTTAATTCCCTCTATCATATATGGAGGGAATACCGATCCTGTTATGGTTGCAGTGGACACTATTCAGCTTAAAAAAAGATTTGAAGAAGGTGGCTTCTATTCAAAAATATTTGAGGTAGAGTTTGGTGATAAAAAAGAAGCTGTAATTGTAAAAAGTATTCAAAGGCATAAAGTTAAACACAATCCTATTCATGTAGACTTTCAAAGAGTTGATGAAAAAACAAGAATAGTCATTGCTGTGCCTGTTGAATTTACTGATCAAGAATTATCTCCAGGATTGAAACAAGGCGGCATCTTAAACGTGGTCCGTAGAGAAATTGAACTTACTTGTCTCGCTAATAACATTCCTGAAAAATTTGTTATATCGTTAGAAGGTAAGGAAATTGGTGATGATATAAGATTGAGCGCCGTAACTTTAACAGAAGGAATGAAGCCTACAATTCAAGGTAGAGACTTCATGTTAGCTACTGTTCAAGCACCAAAAGTTGAAAAAGAACCTGAACCTGAAGAGACAGAAGAAAGCACTGAAGAAACAGCAGAAAAGGCTGAAGATAAGAAAGAAGAAGAAAAAGCAGCCGAATAATATAGTCTTCCTATATGCTTACTCTATTTTGCTTAGGCAATCCCACTATCAAACATAAAAATAATCGTCATAACGCTGGTTTGTTACTTGGCGAATTTCTTGTTGATAAGTTAGAACTTAAATTAAAAAAATTTAAAAATTTTAAATTGACTAACACTTTTCAGTTAGATGGTCATCAATGTCAGATTGCCTTATCTGAGAATTATATGAATGAGTCTGGAAATGGCATATTGAGTTTAAAAACTAATAAATTAAGTAAATCTGATGAAATATTTGTTTTATACGATGAGCTAGATTTAGATTTAGGTGAAATCAAAATAAAATATGCTGGAGGTAATGCTGGTCACAACGGACTTAGAAGCATTAGTAGTAAAATTGGAGATAACTATTGGAAGCTCAGAATTGGTATTAGTCATCCTGGTGAAAAAGATAAAGTAACACGACATGTATTGGGTAACTTCAAAGTTGAAGAAAAGAAAAAACTTTTTTTATTATTTGAAGTCATATACTTAAATTTATCACAGATATTTGTTTCTAAACATTTATCCAATCTAGGTATTTAAATGAAGTGTGGGATCATAGGTCTTCCAAACGTAGGAAAATCTACTTTGTTTAACGCATTATGTGAAAATGAACAAGCTTTGGCAGCAAATTACCCTTTTGCTACTATTGATCCTAATAGTTCTTTAGTAAGGGTGCCAGATGAAAGAATCCAAAAATTATCTAAAATATGCAACCCACAGAAAATTATCCCTGCAGCTTTCGAAATTGTAGATATTGCTGGCTTAGTCAAAGGTGCCTCTAAAGGAGAAGGCTTGGGAAATGCATTTTTATCTCATATCCGATCAGTAAATGCTTTATTTCATATAGTAAGATGTTTTGAAGATGATGATATACAACATGTCGAAAATAGAATTGATCCCCTTGAAGATATTAAAATAATTAATGCAGAATTAGCATTATCTGATTTAGAAATTTTAGAAAAAAATTATCAAAAATTAAAAAAAACTCAAAAAACAGAAGATGATAAAAAAAAAATATCAGTAATTGAAAAGGCAATTGAGCTCATCTCTAAAGAACAAAGAATATTAAATAATTTAGATAAAGATGAGATTGAATATTTGAGTATATTTCAATTAATTTCTATAAAACCTGTTGTATATGTATGTAATGTTGATGAAAATTCATCAGTAAATGGAAATTCGCATACAAAATCTATTGAAGAATATTCTAAATTGAATAATTCAGAAACGCTTCTTGTAAGTGCAAAAATTGAGTCAGAAATTTCGCAAATAAGTGACAATAAAGAAAAAAAAATGTTTCTTGATAGTATGGGCCTTAAAGAAACTGGGTTGAAAAGAGTTATAAAAAAAGGCTATGCCCTTTTGAATTATATTAATTTTTTTACTGCTGGTGAGAAAGAATTAAGAGCTTGGACAATTTCAAAAGGTACATTAGCACCAAGTGCTGCTGGTGAAATACATACTGATATGGAGAAAGGTTTCATTAGGGCTGAAACAATATCTTTTGAGGATTATATTGAATACAATGGGGAGAGTGGTGCGAAAGAAAAAGGAAAATTAAGATTAGAAGGTAAAGAATATGAAGTTAATGACGGGGATGTTATGCACTTTTTGTTTAATGTTTGATATCTCTCCAAATCTGTTGCTTTGAAATATAAGCAAGTACAAATAAAACTATTAAAAACAGAATAACCTTTAAACCCATTCTTTTTCTATCCTCTAAACTTGGCTCTGCAGCCCAAGCTAAAAAAGTTGTAACATCAGTTGTCATTTGGTCCATAGAACTTTCGGTGCCATCATCATAATCAACTAAACCATCAGACAATGGTGATGTCATCGCAATTAAATTACCTGCCATATACTTGTTATAATGTTGGCCTTTGGGTACTTTTATATCTTCTGGTGGATCGACGTAACCAAGCAATAATGCTTTAACATAATCTGCACCTTTTGGTCTAGCTTTGACTATTAAAGATAAATCTGGGGGATAAGCACCGTTGTTTGCAGCCCGAGCAGCTTTAACATTTGGATAAGGATTTGCAAATTGATCTGATGGAATCCCATCTCTTTCAAACATTTCACCTTCATCATCGGGGCCGTCCAAAATTAAATGCTCTGCAGCTATTGCCTTAATGTGATCTTCACTAAAACCAAGATCTTCTAGATTTCTATAAGCAAGATAATTCATAGAGTGGCACCCTGCACAAACCTCTCTGTATACTTTTAAGCCACGTTGTGCTGAGGCACGATCATATGTTCCAAAAAACCCTTTCCAAGACCAGTCATATTTTGGAATATCAATTTTTGCACCTGCGCCATAGGAATTAAAACTGAAAAGTAAAAAAAAGGCCAGAAGAGCTTTTCTCATATTTAAGCTTTTTTGCTTTGCAAGTAATTTGTAATAGTAAGTGGCTGTCTAGGGGTTTCAAGAAATCCTACAAGTGGAGCCAATACAAAAATAAATAAAAACCAATATGCGGTTCCAATCCTGGAGATAAGCACATAAATATCTTCAGCAGGTTTACCTCCTACATACATTAAGACCAA
>CACKOX010000005.1 GCA_902601865.1 uncultured Alphaproteobacteria bacterium
TCTTTATTATTTTGAATACCGACAAAATCTCCTTTGATGATTTTAAAAAAGTTTTTCCTAAACCTCAAAAAAATAAAAAATTAAAAAAAAAAATTAACTTTAATTGGGAAATTTCTGAAATGTTAATTTCAGATACTTACTCACTTTTCTCCAATAAATTAAGTTTTGTTTATGATAAAGGTTTCGAGTCTTTGATTTTCTATGATAATGAAAAAGAATTTGAATTATCTATTCTCCCAAAAAAAGATGGCAATAAAAAAATTTATTTATTTTCAAAAAATGCGGGTCAATTTTTTTATGCACAAAAAATATCAAAAAATATGATTGGAGGTGCATTGATGGGTCGTGGTTCATTTAGAAAATTTGATGATTATGACCTTAATGTCAAAGTTAAAGATTTTAGTATTGATAAAGAGTCAAAATTTTATAATTTATTATTCACATCCAGAATGCTAGACATTTTTTCTGTATTGCAAAACAGTCAAGATGAATTCAACTATCTGGAAGTGCCTGTTTTTAGAAAAGGAAAAGTTTACAGTTTTGATCATGCAATTATGCTTGGTGGTACAGTTGCATTTTCTTTTAAAGGTGAAGCAAATCCATCAGAAAGAACCGCCTCTGTTAATGGAACTTATGGCCCGTTGTATTTATTTGAGAAAAAATTTAAAAATATTCCTTTTTTAAATGAGTTTTTTGGTAAAAATGTTGAAGAGAGTCTTCTTGCTGCAGATTTTAAAGTAAAAAAAAATGGGAATAAAACTGACTTTTCTTTTAATCCCTTATCTATTTTAACTCCTGGTAAAACAAGAAATTTTTTTGATATTTGGGAATAGTTAATTAATTATCTTTATTCCATCAAAATTTGAAATTATTCCAGATTGAACTATTTCTGCACATACACCACCTCTATTCATCAGTATTTTAACTAAATTATCTACATTCAATTTATTTTGAAGGTATCTACATGGTTGACATAATTTATGAACTTTTAAAACTACATTATTTATCTGTATTTTTTTATTAACCATTTTATTTAGATCAATTCCTGTTGTTATAATATTTCTTCTAAAATCCTTATAATTAAAATTACTTTTGACAGTATTATTAAAATAACTAATCTTTTCAGACTCTATTAGAGTTACTTGCTCATACTTTTTTTTAAAATTTTCATAATATCTGTCATTAATAATACCCTTATTTCTTTTTAAGATCGCTTGATTTACATAAATAGTGCCCTCTCCACTTAGATTTGTAATATTGATTGCTTTAATTTTCGGCATTTTTGAATATATTTACTTTAGTTTATATATATGGAAGATAACACAAATTTATATAGTCAAAGGAATATATTAATTCGTAATTTCCTTATTTTTTCAAGATTGGCACCTTTTATAACTAGTTTTATTAGTTCCGTGCTTATTAATAAGATTTTTTTGAAAGCTCCTAATTTAATTAATTTAGACTTCATATTGATCTTTATATCTCTTTATTTAATTTTATATGTTTTTATTTCTCACACTAAGTCACTTTGTGAGCAGCTTGCTGTTGTTAATCAAAAAATTAACTCACATGGCGACGAATAATTAATTTTATTTTACAAATTTTGTTATTTCTTTTGCGATCATGATAGTTTATAAAAGAACAAAATATGAACAAAAATACTTTAGTAAAAAAATATAAAGACAACAGTCTTGAGACAGTACCTTATATTTTATCTAGAATTTCAGCTGGATTTCCATCTCCAGCCGATGATTATATAGAAAATAATTTAAGCATATCTGAACTATTAATTAAAAATCAATTATCAACCTTTTTAATGAAAGCTAGCGGCGAGTCCATGATAGAAGCAGGAATTAATGATGGTGATGTATTAGTAGTAGATAGAAGTTTGGAAGCCAGAAGTAGGGACATAGTGATAGCTATATTTGAGGGAAACTTAACTGTAAAAAGACTAATCATCAAAGCAGATGGTTCTGCCATCCTAAAATCTGAGAACCCATTATACAAAAATATACTAATATCAGAGTACACAGAACTAGAGATATGGGGAGTTGTCACTAGTGCCATCCATCAATTTATTAAGTAACGATGAATATTGTAGCCCTAGTAGATTGTAATTCTTTTTATGCCTCGTGTGAGACTATTTTTAAGCCTCATTTGAATAAAAAACCCATAGTTGTCTTATCAAATAATGATGGATGTGTCATAGCCAGAAGTTCAAAAGCTAAAAAATTAGGAATTAAAATGGGAGTACCTTTTTTTGAGATAAAACAAATAATAAAAAAATATCCAGTACACGTGTTTTCATCAAATTATAGTTTATATGGAAATATCTCATCTAGGGTAATGGGAGTATTAAAAGAGTACTGTGATAGACTAGAAGTCTATTCCATAGATGAAGCATTTTTAATACTAAATAAATACTCTGAGAGAAGTTTTTTTTTAAGAGCAGAGGGAATTAAAAAAATGATAAAGAAATGGATAGGCATACCTGTTAGCATAGGTATAGCTAACAATAAAACTTTATCTAAGGTAGCAAATCATTTAGCCAAAAAAGATGAATTAGGATCCCAAATAGTAGAAATAATAAACCAAAAACAAATAGAAATATCTTTGAAGGTACTAGGAGTAGGTGATGTTTGGGGCATAGGTACTAGGATAGAAAAATTCCTTCAAAAAAATAATATTTACACTGCTTACGATTTATATAGAGCAGATCCAAGATGGGTTAGACAACACTTAGGAGTGGTGGGAGAGAGGACCTATAGAGAACTACACGGTGAAATATGTATACCTATAGTTGAAAGATCAGAACCAAAAAAACAATGTCGAGTATCAAGATCCTTTGAAAATTATGTAACTAGTTTCGAAGAATTAGAGAAAAGAGTAATATCTTATGCAACTAGGGCTTCAGAAAAGATTAGATCTGATGGCTTGCAAGCAAAAAAGATAACTACATTTATTCGTTCAAATAAATTTAACAATAACAATAAACAATACCATGCAGCTAGGACTTATGATTTTATATCTCCTTCAAATGATTTATTTGAAACGATAAGATTAGCCGTAGAAGCACTAAAATCTATTTATCGGCCAGAAATTAAATATAAAAAAGCAGGTGTTTTACTCTCAGACTTAACAATAGAAGGAGAGTACAATAGGGATTTATTTATCCACCAGTCAGAAGAGAGTCTTTTGAAAAAAGTTAGAGTAAACAAAGTATTTGACAATCTAAATAATAGATATGGTAGCGGGACTATTTGCGTTGCTAAAGAGAACTATGAAAAGTTCTATATAACTAGACGGCAAAACCTGAGCCCCGCATACACATCAAATTTTGAAGAACTACCTAATGTAAATTAGTTCACAGCAGGTATTGAGCCCATAGACTCTTCAAAAGCCTTTGAGTCAAATTTATCTTCAGCAAGATTACCCGAAAAATAATCCATATAAGCTTGCATATCAAAATGACCATGACCACAAAGATTAAATAAAATAGATTTTGATTTACCTTCAGCTTTACATTTAAGAGCCTCATCTACAGCACCTTTAATGGCATGTGTAGCTTCAGGAGCAGGCATAATACCTTCAGTTCTAGCAAACTGTATACCAGCCTCTAAACATTCCTTTTGGCCATAAGCTCTGGGCTCCATGTGCCCATTATGAACTAGGTGAGATAACATTGGAGCCATTCCATGATATCTTAAACCACCAACATGAGTAGGTGAAGGCATAAAATCAGAACCCAGTGTGTGCATCTTTAACAAAGGTGCAGATTTTAGAGTATCTCCAAAGTCATAAGAGTATTTACCTTTGGTCAATGAAGGACAAGAAGATGGTTCAACCGCAATAGCATGCACGTCTTGTTCTCCTCTAAATTTTTTACCTAAGAAAGGATTACACAAGCCTGAAAAATTACTTCCACCGCCAGTGCACCCTATAACTATATCTGGATAGTCATCAGCCATTTCCATTTGAAGAAGTGCTTCCTGCCCAATAATAGATTGATGCATTAATACATGATTTAAAACACTTCCAAGTGCATATTTAGTATCTTCATTTGTAGCGGCTACTTCTGCTGCTTCAGATATGGCAATACCAAGAGAACCAGCACTATTAGGATCTTTTTCTAATATAGCTCTTCCAGAGTTTGTTTCATTTGAGGGACTTGCAACTACACTACCACCATAACTTTCAATTATTGCTCTTCTATAAGGTTTTTGATCATAGCTTACTCTTACCATAAATACTTTAATTTCAATTCCAAAGACAGCTCCGGCATAACTTAGAGCAGTACCCCATTGACCTGCACCTGTTTCAGTTGCTATTTTCTTTACACCAGCCTCTTTGTTATAAAATGCTTGTGCTAATGCAGTATTAGGTTTGTGACTACCTGAAGGACTGGCACCTTCATATTTGTAATAAATCCTAGCAGGCGTATCTAAAGCTTTCTCTAAAGCTCTTGCTCTAACTAAAGGAGTACACCTCCATCGACTATAGGCCTCTAAAACAGGACCGGGGATGTCGATATATCTCTCTTGTGAAACCTCTTGCATAATTAAATCCATCGGAAATAAAGGTGCTAAATCATCAGGACCTAAAGGTTGTTTTGTTCCAGGATTTAAGGGTGGGCTCATTGGCTCTTTTAAATCCGCTACCAGATTGTACCATTGTTTCGGCACATCACTGTCTTTAATAAAAAATTTACTATCCTCACTCATAATTCCTAATTTTATTGTATTTGTTAGATAAAAAGTAGGATTATTTATTCACTATAAAACCTATTTAAGGCCGCTTCTTTATTTATTAATGGTAAAAGTTGTGCTACTAGCACACCAATAAGTATTAAAAAACACCCAAAAATTTGAACATTTGTCAAAAATTGAGAAAGAATAACCCAAGCTGCCAAAGATCCAAAAACACCCTCAAGAGAAAATGTAATTGCTGCTGTGGATGGTTTTACATACCTTTGCCCAAAAACTTGAAGGGTATAAGCAATTCCACTTGACAAGACACCTACATATAAAAGCTCAAAGATTTCTTTTGATATTCCCTCAATTGTAGGATTTTCAAATATAAACATGAAAGGCAAACTATAAAAAAAACATAATAGAAATTGGGATGATGCTAAAGTAAATGGTGCATTTATAATTTCAAAGTATTCATCAATTAAAATGCAATGTATTGCAAAAAATAAAGCACATACAATTACAAGTATATCAGCAAATTGTGCTTCAAAACTATTCTCAAGAGTTAAGTAATAAGACCCTACTAGACATATTGATACGGATAGCCAAATACTCCAGTGTATTTTTTTTTTTAAAAATAATCTCGATATTATAGGAACAAATGGAACATATAATATTGTTAAGAAAGCTGCATTTCCTACTTTAGTATACTGTAAAGCGTATTGTTGAAGGTAAGTTCCTAATAATAAACTTAAACCAGTTAAAAGAACTACAATTATAAATTTTTTTTTATTTTTAAGATTTTTAATTTTATTAATTTCATAAAAAGCAAAAGGTAAAACTATTATTCCACCAATTAAAAAACGCATATTTGTAAACGTTAGTGGACCAATAAATTCCATTCCTGTTGTTTGAGCCACAAATGCAGTACCCCAAATTATTGATGCTACAATGAGACATAAGGTAGATAAGAGATGTTTGGAGTTCATAAAAAACTGGCTCCGCAGGTAGGATTCGAACCTACGACCTGTCGGTTAACAGCCGAATGCTCTACCGCTGAGCTACTGCGGAACGTTGCATCAAACTACAATAATTTTTTAATTTTTCAATTAACATTTTTTAATTCGATTTTAAAAAAAATTTTCAATGATATTAGGGTTTATTTGGATATAATGTGTTTATGGAAAAAATTATTTCACCTTGTATATCAATATGCAAAACTGATCCATCTACCGGATACTGTTATGGCTGTGCTAGAACTTCTGAAGAAAAAGCGACATGGAAAGACGAAAATACGACAAATGAATGGAAAATAAATAATATTTCTGAGTTAAAAAATAGACTTTCTGGTTGGCAATTATCATCATTTGAAGAGTCATATGATTTTAAAATAAAAAACGGAATATCTTTAGCAAAGCACAAAATGATGAATAAATGAAAAAAATTAAAGGCTCGTGTCTTTGCAAGAAAATTAGCTTTGAGATTAAGAATGAATGTAGATACTCAGTTTTTTGCCATTGCCAAATGTGTCAGGCTTCAAATGCTGAATTTAGTTCTTATACAAAAGTAAAAAATGAAAATCTTAATTTTAAAAGTAAAAAAACTTTAAAATGGTTTGTTTCTAGTAAACATTATAAAAGAGGTTTTTGTTCAATTTGTGGAAGTTCATTATTTTTTCAAAAAAAATCTTCAGATGACTATATCTCAATATCAACAGGTACCTTAAATAAAAATATACCTTCTATCGGCCATATTTTTTACAAATATAAAAAATCAAAAATTAATTTCTCTAAATTAAAAAAATTTCCTCAATCTGCCCAAGGATATTTTGATAAGTTTATTTATAGAATTAAATGAATTACTCATTAACAATCAAGATTATCTTAATATTACTATTTATATACCTTTTAATTATCTTTTATGTTTATACAAAACAAAGATCTCTTCTTTATGTCCCTCAAATTGATAATTATGATGACGAATTACTAATCATCCCTGCGGAAAAAGTATTTATTGAAAATAGCTCAAATATAAAATTAAGGTCAATTTTTTATAAACATCCATCTAATACTAAAACTACATTACTAATGTTTCACGGTAATGCTGGTCCTATTGAAAATAGATTTTATAAAATTAACAAGTTATCAAAATATGACCAAAACATTTTACTTATTTCTTGGAGATCATATAGCGGTAATGATGGTGAACCTACGGAGGATGGTTTATATGATGACGCTAGAAGTGCTATAAAATGGCTTGAAGAAAAAAATATTTCTAAAAAGGATATTATTATTTATGGGGAATCTCTAGGAACTGCTGTTACTATAGAAATAGCTCAGAATAATAATTTTAAGGGTTTAATCTTGGAGGCTCCATTTACTTCAATGATTGATGCAGCTAAATTTCATTATCCATACCTTCCTGTTTCAATCATGCTTAAAGATAAGTATTTAAGTGATAAAAAGATTAAAAACGTTATTTCACCTATATTTATTATGCACGCCATAGGGGATGATATTGTTCCATTTAGAATGGGTGAAAAAATTTACGAATTAGCAAATTCACCTAAAAGTAGTTATTTCGTTGATGAGAATGAACATTTAGTAACTTATGATGAAAATTTAATGAATAAGATGGATGAATTTTATGAAACTATAATTAATTATGAATAAATTTAATAATCTTCCAGAGCTATTTTATTTTCAAGCAGATAAGAACGAAAATAATCACCACTTACTAAAACTCGACTCAAATAATCAAGTTGTCTCAATGAGTTGGTTAGAGACAAAAAATCTAACAAAGAAAATACATAATTTTTTAGCAAACAAATATTTAGGTGAATTAGAGAGAGTTTTATTGGTTTCAGAAAATAGACCTGAATGGATGGCCTCTGATATCGCTATAATGTCTAATAAACTTATTTGTGTTCCCAACTATACTACATATACATCAAGAGATTTTGAGCATATTTTAAATGACTCTCAGCCTGTTGGTTTAATAGTTTCAAATAAAAATTTACTTCAGACAATTTTAACTGCCAGCGAAAAAATTAAATATAATTTCAAATTTATCTTATGTTTTGATTATTTTGAAAATAATTCAATTTCAAATTTAGTATTTTTAAATGACTTAACAGACGACAATAATGATAATAACAGAGAAAAAATTAAAGAAATTAAGCGCACAGATCCAGCTTGTATAATTTACACCTCAGGTACACAAGGATTACCGAAAGGTGTTATTTTAAGTCATGGGGGCATATTAAGTAATTGTGAAGGAGCATATGAACTTCTTAAAACTATAAAGGGTCCAGATTTAACTTTTCTTACTTGGTTACCTTTATCTCATTCTTATGAACATGCAGTTCAATTTGTTCAGATTATTTTAGAAGCAAAAGTATTTTATAATAAAAGTATTGAAACACTTCTACCTACAATAAAAATTGCACAACCTCATATAATGACTGCTGTGCCAAGATTTTATAATAATCTCCATGCAAAAATGAAGATCAATTTGAAAAATCAGTCTAATCTTAAACAAAATTTGTTTAATAAGACTATCCAGTTAGGAACAAAAAAATTTAAAAATATTAAATTAAGTTTTAGTGAAAATATATTTAACCTAATATTAGATAAATTAGTCAGAAAAAAAGTAAAAAATAATTTTGGTGGCAGATTAGAGGCTTTTATATCAGGTGGAGGACCTCTTGATAGACAAGTAGGGGAAGCGCTTAATGCCCTTGGTTTAAAGACATTACAAGGTTATGGCTTAACAGAAACCTCACCAGTTGTAAGCTGTAATTTATTAAATAAGGTAAAAGTTGATACAGTAGGTCCTATTTTTCCTGGAGTTGAAGTTAAATTAGCAGAAGATGGTGAAATATTAGTTAAAGGTGAAAACCTTATGCTGGGTTACTGGAATAACAAAGAAGCTACTGAGCAAACAATAAAAGATGGTTGGCTCCATACGGGTGATATTGGTGAATTTGATGAGGACAATTATCTTAAAATAACAGATCGTAAAAAGGATATAATTGTTTCTCTAGGAGGTGATAATATAGCACCATCTAAGATTGAAAATCTATTAACTTTATCTCCTGAGATAGAACAAGCCTGTGTCTTTGGTGAACAAAAGAATTATATTGCAGCACTATTAGTATTAAGCTCAGAGAGTAAATCTAGTGATGAAGATATTCAAAGATACATTGATGAAGTAAATAAAGACTTAACTCAACCAGAAAAAATAAAAAAGTTTATCTTTATTGATGAGCCTTTTAGTATTGAAAATAACCTAATGACACCGACAATGAAAGTTAGGAGACATGAAGTACAAAAAAAATATCAAAATCAAATTGATCAATTATTTTAATGCAATTATTTGCAGCTATAGATTTTGAAACAGCCACAAGTGAGAGAACATCAGCATGCGCTATTGGATATGTAATATTTAATAAAACTAAAATTATAAAAAAAGTCTCCCATTTAATAAGACCACCTAAACCTGAAGTTCATTTTACAGATATTCATGGTTTAACATGGGATATGTTAAAGAAAGCTAAAACATTTGAAAAAGTGTGGCACCAAATTAAGAGTGAATTATCAGCTGTTGATTACTTTTTTGCACATAATGCTCCTTTTGATCGATCTGTCCTACATTCTTGTTGTTATTTTTATAATATTGACCTACCTAAACAGGAATTTAAAGATACTGTTGCAATCGCAAGAAAATATTGGGAATTTGAAAACAATAAACTAAATACAGTATGTAAAAATTTAAGAATTCCTTTAAATCATCACGATGCATTATCAGATGCTAAAGGATGCGCTTTGATAGTTATTGAGGCTTTTAAAAAAGGTTATTTTATTTAATTTTATTACCAATAAAGCTCATAGAAGAAAAAATAATTATTAAGGCAAGGCTCATATAGATTAAGGTGTTTATCGAATTTGTCTCATCCAATATCAAACCGTATAAGAAAGGGGAAGCTGCTGAGGCCAAAACACCAAAAAATGTTAAAAGGGCCCTTATTGACCCTAGGTTTTTGACTCCATACATTTCTGCCCACAAAGAATTAGACATATTTTCTGTAAAGCCATTTGATAATCCAAGACCTGCCATGTAAAGATATAACACAAATATATGATTTGAAAATAACATCACAATAAATATTAAAGCCATGGGAATTAAGTGAAATGTGATTACTCTCCTACCAGAAAATTTATCGACTAACAAACCAGAAACTAATGAACCACCAATTCCACAGATTGCATAAAAAATAAAACTTTGTGCAATATCTAACATTGTCCAATTATTTAATTGCCCAATAAAAACTTGATGAAATAAAAAACCAGTTACTGTAAATGACATAAATAATGTAAGAGGTAAATAAAGATAAAATTTAAGATCTTTTAAAACATCTCTTCTTCTCCAAGAAAATGAATTTTGTATATCTTCATTCTCAAACCCAGTTTCACTTTGAAAATTATTTTTATTTAATAGGTAGTATAAAAATACTCCGAAAAATATTATTATAAATAGAGATGAACTAAACCAGGTAATTCTCCAGCCAAAAGTTAATATTAAAATTACTACTATAAATGGATAAATCATCTCACCAAAAGAGAAACCAAATCCAGATATAGCTAATGCTTTTCCTCTATTAGCTTTAAAATATCTTGCCATAGTTGTTCTTGAAGTGTGCCCCATAAGCCCTTGTCCAAAAAGTCTTAAAAAATAAATTACAAAAAAAAGAAGAACTACATTAAATACAACACCTGCAAAAAAACACGTTATCGAAAGACCTAATACAATTGTTAAAGTATATTTTTTGAGAGAAACTGTATCTATAAGTTTGCCAGCCCATATAATTGTTAACGCACTTAAAATTGTAGCTATTGAATATAGACTGCCAAACTGCGTATTACTTAGGTTAAATGTTTCTCTGAAATCTTCACTAAAAAGAGAAATAAAAAATGTTTGTCCAAACCCTGATGCAAATGCTATTAAAAAGCCAAATATTAATAAATTTGAATTTTTATATATAAAATTAATCAAAACAAGAGGGATATTATGATTAAATGACTATATATCAATTATTATAAGTGAAAGGACTGGCTAGTGAGCACAATTAAAAAGATAAATGATGAAAGTCATCCAATTGTAGAGGACATCTATAAAGACATTAAACAAACAAGGAATACAAGCTATATAGGTAATTTTTGGAAATATTTAGCTTTCGATCCTAATTTACTCAAAAATGTTTGGACTGATATAAAAAATATAATGATTAAAGAGTCTATAATCCCCAATAAGACAAAAGAAATGATTTATATGGCTGTTTCTATTACTAACAATTGTAGTTACTGTACGCACTCACACACAGCTGCAGCTAAAAAAATGGGTATGACTTCAGATGAGCACTCTGAATTTTTAAGTGTCATAGCGTTGGCAGCAAAAACAAATCAATTGGTAAATAGTATACAGGTACCAGTAGATGAAATTTTCAATGAAGATATAGAAAAATAAATAAATGGAATTTTTAACTTGGTTTTGGAATGCAGGAGAACTGCTAATGATTATTGGTGTGGGAATAATTATTATTGGATTATTGTTCTATAGGAAAAAAAAATAAACTTCTTACGGAATATTATTTAATTATTTTATTTATGAACATCAATTTTATTGTAGTATAGATTTATGTATTACGATGAAGATAATAATGATGACAACACTTTGTTAGGAAGACTAACAGAATTAAATAGAGCTTTAAGCCAAATGATGAGAAATACTAGTGAGAGAAACATAGTTGAAAAACTACACACTTACCAGCTTGCAATAAAAAAAACTATTGAAGTAATGACTAAAAAACAACTTAATACCGTGTCTGAGTCTTCAAATGAATATGAGGATAGGCTAGAGCGTGGAGATTTTGATTAATTTTTAATCTAAATTCTTAAAACCGTAACCAGTTTTTTTTACTCTTGTTTTAAAATAATTTTTATTAAATTTATTTATAGTAGGTTTTGTATTTATTTGTTTAACTATTTTAATACCAGCTTTTTTTAATGATGATACTTTAGTAAAGTTATTAGTGATTATATTGACTTTATTTACTTTTAGTAACTTCAACATTTTAGCAGCTATATTAAAATCTCTTTCATCATCTAAAAAACCTATATTGTGATCAGCATCAATTGTATCCAAACCTTTCGATTGAAGAGAATAAGCACGCATTTTATTAGCTAGACCAATCCCTCTGCCTTCTTGATCTAGATATAATATAATTCCACCTTTATTTTTAATCATATAGTTGATGGAATTATTTAATTGCTCTCCACAATCACATTTTCTAGAGTGAAATATATCTCCCGTAAAACATGCAGAGTGTATTCTAAGATTTGTGGGCTGTTTTAAATTTTCTGGTTTAATTATAATTGCAATATGTCTTCTAGCACCAATATAAGATTTAAAAATATTAAAAGATGTTGATGCCACATTAGGGAGTGGAACATTAGCACTGGAAACCAATTTTATACTATTTGTGATAAATTTATTCTGATTTTTAAGTTCTTTGTGATTAAATTTTAACAAACCAAGTTGTAAAATTAGATTATCAATATTCTTATAATATTTAGAATTAATTTTTTTAAAAACAAGTGAGGGAATGACTTTAGCATTTTTAGCTATATCTAAGCAGACATTATGAAAGTCTCTACTTTTATTGCGAACCACATCTTTAAATAATAATTTATTTTGATTAGATAAGGGGTTAATAAATAAATTTAAAATTGATTTATTGGATATTTTATCATCAATTTTTAAGAATATATTTGATGTTATTTTATTATTGAAAACAGATTGTGCTTTTTGTTTTGTTATTAAAAGATATTTTTCCTTTAGTAAGTATTTATTAAATTGATTTAGAATTTTATTCTCAGAGTGTTCAATATTAAAGAACATCCAATAGTTTTTATTCTCTTTTATAACTATTGGTCTTCCCGTTCTTAACTCATTAATAGATCTATCAATAAAAGTACCAAAATTTGATTTTAAACTCATAGACTATATATATACTCATTGACTGTTGATACAGATGATTGATGATAACAAAGCATAATATTTCCTCTTTATTTGAGTTCGTAAAAAATCAAAAAAAATCAAATAATTTAGGAGTTGATTTAATTAACAAATCGTTTGTCCTTAGTCAACATTCTAAAATAGCTGATATCTCAATAGACAAATATAAAGTTGTTTTTAATTGTAAAATTGAAAAAAAGATTAAAGAAATAGGCCAAATATTATTGCCTATCTTGATGTTAAAAAAAAAATTTTATATTGGACAAATAGGCCAAAGCTTAGATGGTAAGATTGCTCTTTTAAATGGTAATTCTCATTATATAAACGATAAAAATAGTATTTCTTATCTTCATAGTCTTCGTTCGATATGTGATGCTGTGGTAGTAGGGGTTAACACTATTAGAAAAGATGATCCTTTATTAACTACAAGAGCTATTAAGGGGCCAAATCCTCAACGGATAATTATTGATCCCTCTTTAAAATTAACAAATAAATATAAAGTGTTTAAAGATGGTATGCCTAATATTATATTTACCCATTCTAAATTAAATAAAAAATTTAATAACACTCAAATATACAAATTACCTGAAAGAAATTTTACCAATCTTATTTACCAAAATATTAATAGATTAGGATATAAATTAGTATTAGTTGAAGGCGGATCTAAAACTATATCTAAGTTTCTAGAAAATAGATTATTAAATATTATGCAATTTATTATTGCACCAACTATTATCGGCTCTGGAATTAATTCTATAAATATTGAGCCTATAACTAATTTAAAAAATGTTATAAGGACCAAAAACAATATTTTTAAGTTTGGTAAAGAGATTATTGTAAGTTTAGAGTTTTAAAGCTAAAAAATCTTTATTCCTTAATAATAATTTAGATTTATTAAGTCTGATATTTTCCCTTCTAAATTTTATCCACGGTTCTAGGGAAATTTTATTTTTTTTAATAACGTTTTCGCAAAAGTTTATAAACATGTCTTGAAACATTTTATTTTTGGACACATTCCAATTTGAATTAAGTACAAAAGTTTTATGAGTTTTTGTGAAAACTTTATTTATTATTTGACTACAATTTTTTCCAACAGCTTTTTTTCCAATTCCTTTATCAGACTCCTGATCTTTATTAAATAGTTTTAGAACATATTCATCATCTTTGTGTTTTGGATAAAATTTAAAATATCCATCATAATTAATTGAAAAATATATTACTTTTGTATTTAAGTTCTGTTTCTTAAATTCACGAAACCACTTTTTGGGCATTATATCTAAATATGCTGATCCAGTGATAAGATCGTAATTTTCAAATTTAAATTTTTTTATATCTTTAATTAAATCAAATTTTTTATAATTAATATTAATAATTTTATTTGTATTAGCTGTTATTTTTTTGAACTCTTTGATTGATTCAAAAGATATATCAATCATATCCCATTTTTGCTTAACCTTTATCTTAGGATACATATATCTATAGTTTGATCCTGTACCACATCCTAAATCTGCTATAGACAATATTTTATAATCTTTAAAATATTTGTTTATTTTTTTGATTATTTTTTCATTTCTTGAAATTGCATCAATCTTTTCTCTATAAAATAGCCAATCATTATTAAATTTATGCATTTTTAATTTCCTTTATGAATAAGTCTGCTGACTGTATAGGTGTTAGAAACTTTCTTTGATTTTTTATGATTTTGTTTTGAATTTTAACATTATTAAAATTTCTTAATATCAATTTTGACAAACTTTTTTCTTTAAAATCATTAAGATATATAATTCCATCTTTTTTAAGTGTGTTCATTAAAGTTAGAGTTTTAAATGTGATTATCATTTTTTTTTGCTGTAGGGCATTTGCAAGGGACATCCCAAATCCTTCATATCTACTAACAGATATATAAAAATCACACTGTGAATATAGCTGTGATAAATGTTTTGTTGAGATATTGCTATAAAAACTTATTTTTTCTTCTAGTCCATAATTACTAATTATGTTTTGTAATTTGTTATAATATTTGCTCTCTCTGGTTGTATCCCCAACAATTTTTAATTTTACATTATCAATAAATCTTAATTCTTTAATGAGATATTGGTAATTTTTTCTCTCAATAATACTGCCAACTGATAGCAAATTAATATTTTTATCTTTTTTGACTTTAAATTTTTTTAATTTTTCAATTCCAGGCTCTACTATTTGAATTTTTTGTTTATTTATTTTAAATTTTTGAGCAATTAAATTTTTTGTTTCATTTGAAGTGACAATAATTTTGTTAGCTTTTGGATATAATTGCATTGCTTGCTTAACAAAATATTTACTTCTTTTACTTTTAAATTCTAAATAAATAGGGTGATGTATTAATGCTATTATTTTGAACCTTTTAAGATTGAATATGATTTTATCAATAGTTTCAAAGACTAGTCCATCAAAAACTAAAACTGAATTATCTGATAGTTTATTTATAATATTTTTAAGAGTGCTGATATCATTTTGTTTTTGAAAAGGATAATTTTCACTTAATTGAATAGCTTTTAAATTAAAATTTAGTGTCTTAGCTCTTTGTAAAATATTTTTTTCATATATATATCCACCTGTTTTAGTATTAATGTCTCCAGGATAGAAAAAATAGTAGGTTCTATTTGATTTCGTTGATATTTTGTTCATAAGAAGCCCAAGCTACATTTGACTCGGTTAGAATAATTTTAATTTTATGTAACTTGTCATAATCTTCTGAGTATTCTTTTTGTAACTTTGAGCTTATTTTATCAAATATATCTTTAGCTAGGAATTCAGTAGATGTTATTGTGTTTTTAAATTCTTCAATTTCATCTAAATTTTTGTAACTATAAAATTTAAGTACATCAGATAGTATCTCTGTTACAACTCCTAAATCCATAATAATATTATATTTATTAACTTCTTTTGCATAAAACTCTGCATCAACTATATAGGTTGCACCATGCATATTTTGGGCGGGACCAAAGACTTCTCCAGGTAGGGAATGTGCTATTAAAATATTGTTTCGTACTGTTATTGAATACATATCAATACTTTATAGCATGCATTACGCTGTCTGGATTATTTATTATTGAAATATAATTTTTATCTAATTTGTTAAAGTCACTCTCTGTATTGACCAGTTTGAGAAGTTTATTATTAGACAACGCATCGATTGCCATGTTCAATCTACTTTTATAATTAAATCTTTTTGACATATATCTTGGTATGTTCGAAACCTGAGAGCCAATTATTTTAAGTCTTTTGGAGTGAAAATTCCCTCCCAATTTGATCTGTCCTTTTTTATTACCATACCAACTTGCTTCAATTAATTTTCCTTCTAATGTTAATTTATCAAGAGACTGATTTAATACTTCATAATTAGATGTAGTGTTAATTATTACATCAGCTTCTTTAATTTTTTTAAAATTAGTGAATTTTAATCCTAATATTTTTGAAAACTTCTTCTTTTTGATATTATTGTCAGTGATATATACATTTTTAAATTTTTTTAATTTATAGTAGTAAGCGGTTAAAATACCAACAGAGCCCATTCCTAAAATTACTATTTTGTTATTCTTATGTGCTTGAGCATCCCAAAAGATATTAATTGCTGTTTCCATATTTGCTGTAAGTAAATATTTTTTTAAATTATTATTACTTTTCAAGATATGCACATCATTTATATCCATTTCAAACAAGGACTGATGAGGAAAGAGACAAAAAGTTTTTTTATTTAAATATTTTTTTGGACCATTGATAATTTCACCTACATTTATATATCCATATTTAATCGGATAAGAAAATGTTCCTTCTTGAAAAGGTGATTTCATGATTTTAAATTGATCTTTACTAATTTTACCTGAGGCAACTAATTTCTCTGTTCCTTTACTGATACCCGAATAGTGTGTCTTGATGAGAACAGTTTTAGAATTTACTTTAAAATTTAAAGATTTTTTCTTGATAATTGGTTTATTTTTATTTTCAAGCCATAGAGAATAAGTTTCCATAATAATTATATAAATGTTAAATATCAGTTATGCTATCAAAGTTTTGGATTGATTTAACTTCAGATGACATAAAAAAATTAGGTAAAAATAAAGTACTTATTATGCCTTTTTCATCAGTTGAGCAACATGGCGACCATCTACCTTCAGGTACTGATAAATTGATTTTAGACGGTATTTTAAATACTTTTATTAAAAACAATCCAAAATTAAATAACTTTTTAGTTTTACCAAATATCTCAATAGGATCAGCAAGTGAGCATAATAGCTTTGATGGTACTATCTCAGCAAGCTCTACAAATTATATTGAATACATTATTAGTGTAGTAGAGGAGTTATGTATTCGTAAATATAAAAAATTTATTTTCTTAAATAGCCATGGAGGACAAATCAGTCATTTAGATATAGCTGCAAAAGAAATTAAAAGTACATTCAAAAATGTCGATATAGTGAAGGCTCACTATTTTTTGTTTAAAGGTTTTGAAAAAATTATTCCTAAAAAAGAACTTCTTTATGGTTATCACGGAGGTGAATTTGAAACCTCAATTATGCTTCATCTTCACCCAGAATTGATAAAAATTAATAATATAAAAAAAAGAAGTCTATCATCTGATGTTAATTCAAAAAAAATTATTTCTTATGAAAAAATAATAAAAAGAGCTTGGAATACTAAAGATTTGTCAAAAACAGGCATAATAGGCAATCCTAAAAACTCCTCTGCGGATAAAGGAAAGAAAATCCTAGATCTTACATCAAGGACCCTAAAAAAAATAATTGATGAAATGAAATAGTGGAGGCCCACCCCGGAATCGAACCGAGCTACAAGGATTTGCAGTCCTCTGCATAACCAATCTGCCAGCGGGCCTTACAATTTAAAGATTTGCAAGATAACAACCTTAGTTAATACTTCAATATATAAAAATATAAAATTATTGAATTAGGCTAAAAAATATCAATAAAAAACTAAGAAATTCGGTTAATTTTGAAATTGTTTTATCCAAATTCTTTAAATCCTTTTTATAATATGATTTAATGTAAATATGGTTAATGATAAAAAATTATTAATTTTAATCGATCATATTAACAGTTCATTATCTCTGTTTAAAAAAAAATTCAAAAATTCTAATTTTGAAACTGATTGGAAAATTTTTTCATTTTGTATCAAAAATAATATTCAAAATAAATTAACTAATATTACCAGTCTTATAAATATATCTGGTCTGCCTCATTCAACAGGTCTAAGAAAAATAAATAAATTAATAGAAGAAAAAAAACTTATCAAAAGATCCAAAACTAGTTCTGGAAAATCTTTCTCTATTCATCCTTCTTCAAAATTGATTGAAGATCTTGTTTCTTATCTAAATTCTATTAATAATTTATTAGAACCAAAATCATTAACAGAAAATCAAACTGATAGATTCCCCACAACTATATCGTTATCCTCAAGATACGTGCTCTATCCTCGAATACACTAATATAAGTATAAAGTTTTTAATAAATTGAAATAATTCTGGCAGGCGCTACATTACATTTAGCTATCTTTAATATACCAAATATTATTTTAGACTCTGGTTTTATTTTATCTAAATTTTCTAGGTTTATAAAAATTTTACTAACATATTTATGTAATTTATTAATTTCTGTTAAATTTGGTTGATTTGATAGACATAATACTTCAACTTTAATATTCTTGATTTTTTGTATCAAAAGCTCAAAATCAATTTGATTATTATCTATTATCAAAATTTCTTTATCTTTGTCATTTATTTCAGAAAGATTTTTTACTTTATCAAATCTATCTACTACTAATTTAGTAAACATTTCTTCATAATACTTATTATCTGAGGCAATAAACATAGTATGAGTAAAACCTGATAACAAAAAACCTGTTTCTTGGACCTGATCTCCTTTATCGAAAGATAAAGTTAAAAAGCTTTTAAATGAATTATCGTTTATCATATCTTTTGAATGATCAATGATAGAGTATTCTCTCTTATCTAATCCTTGTATTGAGATAGGCATACAGTTACCACCATCTGCTTTTGGTAATTTAATAGGTAATGCACAAATAAATACCTCATTATTTTGAATCTTTTCTAATTTTATTACGTGTTCAACATGCATAACACCTGCACCCAGAACTATTTGATGCTCAGTAAATTCTTTATTCATGACCACTCTATGCTGTAAGTCTTTAGCGGCTCTATCCTGGGGGAAGTCAAATATTATTGATTTAATTTTTTTAGAAATAAGTAAATTTGACCCACTATCTTCTAGGTACGGTGAGTTTATCCAATATTCACTTGATGTATTTGGGTATATTTCATTTAAATTACTTTTAAGAATAACTATATCTCCACTGTTTACACTTTGAATTTTATCTTCTAGAACTTGACTAGTAATTGCTTTATCTCCAATACACTTAGAAACATCAACTATTTTTGCCCAGCCACACAATAAATCTAAGTTACAATCACTTAACGACTTACCATTTTGTATCATGTGGGACGGTGCATCGACATGAGTAAAGCCATGTTTGGTTACTTCAATTTCAAAACTCTCCAAAGAATTATAATATATATTCGACGACCAGTTCCAATGATCTCCTATAACATTTGAGTGGTTGATGGATTTAAGCATAAAGGAACATATCAAATATGAAAAGATTCAGTAATAATTTTATTGAAAAAATTATTAAAATTATAAATGTCCAAAATGAACAATTTAAAATTTACTGTTGTAATCCTTATGTATTATAATTTATTTTTTCTGTATAAGGAGGAAGTAATGAAAAAAAATAAATTTAGTAGAAGAAAATTTATTAAGTCTACAGCTGCTACAGCTGGTCTAATAACTTTGGCTCCATACGGTTTTGTGAGAAACTCATGGGCAGCGTCAGAAGTTAATGTATTAGCATTTGGTGGTTATGAAGAACCAGGCATGTTGGATGCTTTTGAAAAAAATTCTGGCATAAAAGTAAATTTGAAAATACATGATGGATCAGATGAAGAAATGGTTGCCCTCATTAAGTCATCAGCACCAGGAACATTTGATTTAATTACACCAACAAGTGCTTATATCCCACAGGCAGCCAAAGATGGTTTATTAATGGAGTTAAATCCATCTGATTTTCCATTAGAAGATTATTTTAGCATCATTGCTAATTGGCCACCTTGCTACATCGACGGAAAAATGTACGCAATCGTTAATAGATTTGGTTACTATGGCATAACATATAATCACAATAAATTTAGTGAGTCTGATGTCTCTAGCTATGATGTTATGTTTGATAGTGCTAATAAAGGTAGAGTTGCTTTATTTGATTGGTTTTTACCAAATATGGGTTGCATGTCAAAGTATAATGGTAATGCAAATCCATATGATTTAAGCGGTTCTGAGTTTAATGCACTTAATGATACATTGTCTAATTTAAGACCTAATGTTGGATTTATAGGTAATACCTCTCAAGTGATACAAGCCATGGCAAGCGAGAGCTATGATCTTGCAATTGCAGGTGAGTGGGTTCAAGCTGGAATGTATGACGATGGACTTCCATTTAAAGCTTTAGTTCCAAAAGAGGGTGGAGTTACTTGGGATCAAGCAGTTTGTATTGCAGCAAATACACCAAGAAAAACAAATGCTATTAAATTCCTTAGGTATGTAACTGAACCTGACTTTCAGGCTAAGTTAGCTACTGCTAAAACTTATTATAGTATGGTACCTAACAAGAAAGCTGCCTCAAAGTTACCTATGGATAAGAGGGAACTATTGAACCTCGCAGATATAGATAAATTTGATGAGGTATTTATGGCTAATCTTTCCCCAAGAAAATCACCTGATAATAGAGAAGAGTGGTTAAATTCTTGGGAGTCATTTAAAAACTCCTAAAATATATTATAATCTAAAAGGCCAGATATATCTGGCCTTTTTTATTTATTTTAACAATGTCTCAAATAATAGATTGTTCACAAAGAATTGAAGCTAATTGGAATTGGAATACAACAACTTTTATTTCACAAGCATATAAAAATCATGATCAATTTCAAGAATTTGGACTTAAATGGTGTGGATCAGGATTTACATATATAACAACTCCAAAATGGATAAATAATAAATATAAAAGTTTAGATAACTATGACTTGAGCTTATTTTGTGGTCCTTCTGTAATTATTGACTTACCTAATGGAGAAAAAATTGAAAGTAGTCATATTGAAAAAGAACTTCAAAATATAGATAACATTAATGAAATTAAAATATGTATTATTTCAACCAAACATTCAAAAAATTACACTACAAAAGATTTTAATTATTGGAGAAAAACTCCAATATTAGATGTAAACTTAATCAATATACTTAAGAAATATGAAATTAAGCATTTAGTTTTAGATTTTAATTGTGAGAGTATTTTATCCAAAAGATCTGATGAAAAAATCAATTTTATAAATCCTAATGAAAATTTTAAAATTCAACTTCTCGAAAATGATATTGTTCTTACAGAAAACTTTGTTTCAAATAATACAAACAACAAAAGCTACTATATAGGTTTACCGATCTCAATACCTAATGGCTCAACATCACCAACAAGACCAATTCTAATAAATGATTGGTTTAATAAAAATGGAAAAATTATTGATTTGTCAACACCTTTATTTAATCATTGGAGGTGGAAGCTTGATATATGGGAGAATAATTTTAATGATCATACAGGGCAACCAAGAAATGAGACAAATTTTATTTTCTCAGGACATGGATTCAATCATTGCGACGCACCTATTCATATGAATCATGATGGAAAAACTATCCAAGAACTTCCAAATGAAGGGTTAGATATTTTTATTAATGAAGCAAATCTCATTGATATGAGTGAATATGAATTACCCTTTAAAGTTTCCAAAGAAATCATCGAAAGTAAAATTAGAAATCAAGATAAAAAAAACTTAATAATTCTAAGAACAGATCTAACAAATAAAGTTGGTTATGAAAGTAAGGAATGGCATTTAAAAGCCCCTTCTATAGAGTTAGAAGCTGCAAATTGGATTGTTGATAATGAATTTAAATCAGTTTGTTTAGATTTTCCTCAAGATTTCATTGCAAGGGAAATGCCAAATAGAATGGTTTACAATGAGGAATTTGAAATTCATCATAAAATATTTGATAATGGTATCACTTTTATCGAAGATTTAATGAATTTAGGTGAAATAACTAAAAAAACTACTCAAATTTGTGCAATACCTCTCAAAATGGACTGTTTTGATGGAGCACCCATGAGGACTGTTGCAATTGATTGGTCTTAATAGAAAACCTGTAATTAATCTGTGGTATGGCGTGTTGCCATGTTTGTTATTGATGACATTTTTTTTTATTTTTCCAATATTTCATACATTAAGATTGAGCTTTTTAGACCCAAATACTGGTGTATTTACTTTTAATAATTATTTTGCTTTTTTTTCTAAAGATATTTTTTATGACTCCTTTTTCAGAACTTTAAAATTATCTTTTTTTGTTATTTCTTTTTCAGTAATCTTGGCTTTTCCTCTGGCTTATTTTATATGTTTTGTTGTAAAAAAAAAATTTAGAACTTTAGCATTATTGATTCTTGTTGCTCCATTTTGGACTAGTTTTACTATTAGGGCTTTTTCATGGCAATTAATACTATCTGATAAGGGTCTCGTGACCTGGCTCATTAATAAATTAACTGGGTACGAAGTTAAACTTAATTTTTTATATACTATGAATGCATCAATATTTGGTTTAACATTATTTGGAGTAATGTTAATAACATTATTGTTATTTAATTCTATGATAACAATAGATAAGAGATTGCTTGAAGCAAATTCTGATCTTGGTGGGAATAAATTCACTGAAATTAAAAACATCATCCTTCCTTTAAGTTTACCAGGTCTGATTATTGGAAGTGTTTTAACATTTATTATTGCTGTAGGAGACTATGCAGTGCCAACATTGCTTGGTGGCGGTTTTAAACCTGTCTTGGCTCAATTAATGCTTTCTACAATTAAAGGAACTTTTGATTTGAATACGGCAGCTACTATGGCCATCTTGCTTGTAATTGTTATTATTATTGCCTGCATACCACTTTTAAGTTTAATTAAACAAATAAGGTTTGAGAAATGAAAAAATTTTCCCTATTAAATAATTTTCTATATATCTTATTTGCCACAATTGTTTCTCTTATCTATTTACCAATTCTTGTCATGATTGTATTTTCTTTTAACTCTAGCAAATATCAAATCATGCCTTTTAGAAATTTTACAACTACTTGGTATCAAAGGGTTCTAACCGATAGTCAGTATATTGAAGGTCTAAGTAATAGTTTAATTGTTTCAATCTCCGTATCACTGTTCGCAACTTTATTAGCTTTTTTCTGCGCTTATTCTCTAGTAAATTCCAATTTTAAAGGAAAAAGTTTTCTAAATTTATTCTTTTTAACTCCTCTTGTAGTCCCTTTGATTTTAATAGGAATTAGCTTAAGATTTTTTTTAACTTCAAAAGGATATGAGCCTTCATTATTTTTAGTTGCAATAGGGCAATCTATTTTTGTAATGCCCTTGGCTATACTGAATCTTTCTAATAGAATGTCACAAATTCCAAAAAATCTTGAGGAAGCTGCCTGGTCTTTAGGCTCGTCAAGACTCAGAAGTATGTTTGAAATAGTTCTTCCTTCTTGCAAATTTTCATTAATTGCTACCTTTATTCTAACTTTTACCTTTGCTTTTGATGAATTTATTATTGCTTACTTCTTAACAAATTTTTCTATTACTCTACCTATAAAAATTTGGACTTCATTAGTAACTGGTTTTGATCCAGCTATCAATGCTATAGGAACAATTGTATTTTTAACTTCTTTAACACTTGGTTTAATATCACAAATACTTTTTTTAAAAAAATGATCTCGAAATCAATTAAATTAGAAAATATAAATAAAAAGTTTGATAAAGTAGAAGTTATCAATTCTTTCAACTTAGAAATTAACGAAGGAGAATTCATTACATTATTAGGCCCTTCAGGCTGTGGAAAAACTACACTTTTAAGAATGATAGCTGGGTTAGAACATGTATCATCCGGTAATATATTTATTGGTGATGACAATGTAACTTCTGTTTCTCCAAACAAAAGAGATACAAGTATTATGTTTCAAGACTATGCTTTATTTCCCCATATGAATATCCAACAAAATATTGGTTATGGCTTAAAACTAAAAAAAATTAATAAATCAGAAATAGATAGAAAAACCAAAGATTGGTTAAAAAAAATTGATTTAGAAGAATATGGTTTACGAATGCCTCATGAGATATCTGGTGGCCAAAGACAAAGAGTAGCTCTTGCTCGGTCATTAATAGTAGAGCCGAGTGTTTTATTGCTTGACGAGCCTTTAGGGGCTTTGGATGCAAATTTAAGAAAAAATATGCAATCAGAGTTAAAAAAAGTTCATTCTGATATTGGTATTACATTTGTTTATGTTACTCACGACCAAGAGGAAGCACTAAGCATGTCTACTAAAATAGTTTTAATGAATAAGGGAAAAATAGAGCAAATGTCAAAGCCAGTTGATTTGTATAATAGCCCAAAGAGTTCTTTTGCTGCAAAATTCATGGGTTTTTCAAATATTTTTTCTATAAAGAATAAAGATAAACTAGATATTTCAAACTTTTTTAACACTTTAGAAAATAGAGATGTCGAAAATCAACAAATTTGTTTTAGATCCAATAATGTGAATTTTAAATTAGATAATATTGGTGAATTTAAAGTTGTTTCTAAACAATATTTTGGAGGTATGTATCAAGTAGAGGTATCAAATAATAGAAATATTCTTATAAACCTGATGTCAGATGAAACTATTTCAAATGATATGAAGATTGGAGACAATTTAAATTTATCAATTGACTCAAAAGATATTATTTTTTTGGAAGATAAATGATAATAACAAAAAAGCATGAAAGTTCCGCTGTAAACACTTTCAAAAATGGTAGTCCTGTGGAATTTTTTTCAGCTAGGGGTGAATACCTATTTACCAAAAATAAAAAAAAATATTTAGATTTAGTTTGTGGTTCAGCGGTAACCAATTTAGGTCACTCACATAAGTCTCATGAGAAAGCAATTAACAAAGTTTTGAAAACAGGTATTTTTCATACTGGCACTAGACTTACTAATCAATTCAGGGAAGAATTATATTTTAAGTTAAATTCAATTACTCCTGATTACCTTAATTCATTTCATTTATGTAATTCTGGGTCTGAAGCTGTGGAGACAGCCATCAAAGCTACTCAATATTACACTAAAAAGAAAAATATAATCTCTTTTTCAGGTGGGTATCATGGAAGAACCATGGGATCACTGTCCTTAACCCATAATAAAAAACTTAAAGACTCTTTTTATACCTTAAAAAATGTATCCTTTTTTCCTTACCCGGGTACTTATAAGAATAAAAATACAAAATTCACAGAAGAGGAGTGTCTTAATTACGCTAAAACATTTTTTAGAAATAAGAAAAAACCTATTTGTGCTGCAATCATTGAATGTGGTCAAGCTGTAAGTGGTATAATATTGCCAAATAAAAAATTCTTTCAAGAAATATTTAAAATTTTTAAAAAAAATAATATTTTGATTATAGTTGATGAAATATGGAATGGTTTTGGCAGAACAGGTAATTTTTTTAGTTTTCAAAATTTTAACCTTCGACCTGATCTTGTCTGTGCTGGTAAAGCAATGAGTTCATCATTGCCACTTTCTGTCGTTATGGGACCCTCTAAAATACTTAAGACATGGCCACCAGGAATACATACAAGTACTTTTCAAGGCAATCCATTATCATGCGCAATGGCAAGTGCAACTATTGATGAAATTTTAAAAAGTAAACTAATTAATAGAGCAAATAAAATTAACCAGATTTTATGCGATTCATTATCAAAATTAAATGATTTACCATCAATATTTGAAGTAAGAACTCATGGTGCTGGTGCTGGTATTGAATTCGTATATCCTGATGGCTCAGCAAATAGTGAAATTGTAAAAATAATAGAAAAACAGATGCTTAATAGAAATATAATAGTATACGCAGGAGGAGAAAGAGGTAATGTTTTGATGCTTATACCGCCTTTAATAATTAAGTTTAATAATTTAAAAAATTCTTTAAATGTTCTTATAGAAGAAATTTATTCATTAAAAAAAAGGAAAATTATAGTTTGAGAAAATCTGTAACATTATCTTTGCAAGAAAATATAGAAAAGATGCGAAGCAAAAAAAAATTTGCAGTGTCACTGAGTAATCCATCTTTTGACCCTAAAGAGTTAAAAAAAATTAATATTAAGAACTTTAATATGCAAGGTAAGCTTTCTGGTCATGAGAGAGTTATTTCCTTAGCAGAAAAAAAACTTTTAAAAAATTGGAAAATTAATAAGAGTAATAAAACTTTGATTACTAACGGTGCCAAGGCTGGACTATATTGTATATTTAAAACTATAGCTGGTAAAAATAATAAAAACTTTGGGATAGTCAATCCTAATTGGCCAACATATGTTGATTTAATAGACTTATGTAATTCTAAATCTTTCTTTTTTGACACTTATATGAAGGAAAATTATGAAATTGATTTTTCAAAACTTAATAAATTTCTATCAAGTAATAAAATAAAATTGTTAGTTTTGTCATCACCAAATAACCCTAGTGGAAAAATTTATGATACTAGAACTATTTCTAATTTGATAAAAACTTGCCAAAAAAATAAATGTTATTTAGTCATAGATGAAAGCTTTTCATCTCATACATTTAATAAAAAGTTATTTAATAAACCGATTAATCTTAATAGTGAATATTTAATTATAGTAAATTCTTTCTCTAAAAATTTTCATCTTCAAGGCTTAAGACTTGGAATTATTCACGCTTCCAAAAAACTAATTGATCGTTTTACTAATGTTCATATTGCTGTAAATGGAGCCCCTAATACTGTCTCTCAGTTTATCATTTATTCAAAAAAAGAATTATTAGTAGAGCCTAATATTAAAGATAAAATGACTCTTGTTGCAGACTTTTTAAAATCTAAAAATGTCAATTTTTATTCACCTGATGGTTCATTTTATTTATTTCCTCAAATCAAAAATAAAAAGAACTTTTCTCAATTGGCAAATAAAAATGGTTTATTTTTTCTTGAAGGTAGAGAATTTGGATCAAGCTATAAAGGCTTTTATAGATTTTGTTTTGAAAAAAATAAAAGTGAATTAAAAAAGATTATAAAGATTATGGAAAAAAATGAGATCTACTAATAATATTAAAAATACTTTTACTTTAAATTCTAAAATTACTTTTGATACTAAGAATAGTATTAAAAAAAAGATTCAGAAAACTGATAAGAGTCTATTATTACTTCAGCATCTTAATGAAAGAACTAAAAAATTAAAATCTTTAAAATCTTTTTTAATAATACATAAGAGCAATTTAATAAAATATATTCATCTGGAAGTTCACAAAACAATTGAAGAGTCAGTAGGTGAGTTTGACTATGCTCTTGAATTCGTACAGTATTCATTATCTCTAATTTCAAACTATAAATTTGAAAAAAAAATTGACTCTAATAAGAAATTATTTTTTAAATCTACAGGCGCTGTTCTTGCCATTACACCCTATAACGATCCTCTTGCTGGTATGACTAGAAAAATTGCTCCTAGTATTGCATCTGGCTCACCACTAATTATGAAAACTTCATCTAATTGTATTAATTTATGTAAATATCTTGATGATAATCTTCCTAAAGACTTAAAAAATTGTATTCAATTTATTTTTATCAAAGATAAATCCTTAATAGACATGACAGTTCAAAATGAAAAGATTAAAGTTATAACTTTCACTGGGTCAACTAGTATTGGGCTTAAATTAGATAATATTCAAACAAATCACTTACAAAAAAAAATCCTAGAATTAGGTGGTATCAATTATGCTGTTATTTTTGATAATTATAGATTAGATAACGTTATAGATGAGATTTTAACTCGTAAAATTAAAGCTGCAGGACAGGCCTGTTCATCCATAAATAAAGTTTTTGTTAATGAGGCTATAAAAAAAGATTTTGAAAAAAAATTAATATCTAAAATTATGAATTTAAGTTGTGGTAATGTTACATTAAAAAATCAACCTAATTTTGGTCCTGTTATTTCTAAAAATCATTACAAATTTTTAAAAAAGCTTGAAACAAATTCTTTAAAAAAAGGTAAATTATTAGCAAGATCTAATAATCTACATAATACTGACAATCTATATCCACTCACTGTAGTTGAGGTAAATATCAATGATTCCGTTTTTGATAATTATGAAACTTTTGGCCCACTTTTAGGTATTTCCTATTTCAAAAATAACGATGTAATTTTAAAAAAATTATCTAAATGCAATTATTCATTAGTCACCTATATTTTTACAAAAAATAAATCTTTACATAAAAAAATACAATCTTTGAATTTTGGTAGTATCGGTATTAATACAACTAAAATACAAAGCCCAAGTCGTCCGACTGGTGGTAATAATTTATCAGGTATCGGAAGAGAAGGAGGCGTTTGGGGTTTTGAAGAATTTTTAACTACAGTCAATTATGTCGGAGGGTAATCAATCATGAATAAAAAAATTATAAATACTGATAAGGCACCATTATCAACATCGCCAGTATCTCAATGTAATATTGTTAATAATACAATATACATTGGAGGGCAAATGCCCAGGGATTTAGATTCTGGTTTGATCGTAGAGGGTGGATATAATCAAGCAAAACTATCTCTTCTTCACTGCTTAACAATTCTTGAAGAGGCTGGTGGCTCTATAGAAACTATAGGATTGGCGATAGTTTATGTTACAGATCTTTCAATTAAGAATGATATTAATAAAGTTTTCAGTGAATTTTTTACAGACAATGCTCCTGCAAGAAATTTAGTTGAGGTATCTGACATCGGTGAAGATGCATTGGTTGAAATTGCAATTATTGCAGGATTAAAAGCATAATAAAGTGACAAATATTTTATCGATTAATAATTTAAATGTATTTTATGAAAGCTTTCACGCTGTACAAAATATCAGTCTTTCATTAAACGAAAGAGAAATTGTTGTCATATGTGGGCCCTCTGGGTCAGGTAAATCAACTCTAATAAGAGCGATAGCTGGATTGGAAAAAGCAGACTCTGGAGATATTTTCATAAATAATAAGTTAATGAGTGAGAAAGAGGTTTTCAAAAATAATATTTTTGGAATGGTTTTTCAGCAATTCAATTTATTTCCACATTTAACCATCATTGAAAATATAACCTTACCTCTTATTAAAGTTAAAAAAATAAACAAATCTGAGTCAATTAAAATTGCTGAAGATGTTCTAAATAAAGTAAAAATAATTGATCAAAAGGACAAGTACCCATCTAAGCTCTCTGGTGGTCAACAACAACGCTGTGCTATTGCTAGATCATTAGCGATGAATCCAAAGATTATGCTTTTTGATGAACCTACATCTGCATTAGACCCTGAAATGATCAACGAGGTATTAGACGTGATGTCAGACTTAGCTTCTACAGGTATGACTATGATAATAGTTACCCATGAAATGGGATTTGCAAAGAAAATCGCTAATAAGATAATTTTTATGGACAATGGTGAGATTGTTGAAAGCAACACTCCTGAGAATTTTTTTACTAATCCAAATAAAGAGAGAACTAAAACTTTTTTAAATCAAGTTCTTCAACATTAAATGTCATTATATAGATTAACAGTTTCACAATTAAGGGAAGGATTATTAAAGAAATCCTTTAACCCTAAAGAGATACTTGATGATTGTATTCAAAGAATTGAAAAAATAGATCATTTACTAAATGCTTTTCCCATTAAATGTTTTGATAAAGCATACGATCAAGTTAAAAAACTTGATGAAATTAAAGAAATTGATTTTGAAAAATATCCATTATTTGGAATACCAGTTGGAGTAAAAGATTTAAATGATATTAAAGATGTTCGAACCACTCAAGGGTCTTATCTTTTTGAAAACTATATTCCTTTAAAAGATGACAATATTGTTTCAAGTATGAGAGAAAATGGTGCTTTATTTCCTGGTAAGACTAATGTTCCCGAACATGGATTTGGTGCTACAACCACTAATGATTTATTTGGAACCACTAATAATCCTTATTCTTTAGGGAAAAGTTGTGGAGCATCTAGTGGTGGTACTGCTGTTTCAATCGCTTCACAAATGGTTCCATTAGCCATGGGGTCTGACTTTGCTGGAAGTTTAAGGACTCCAGCTTCATTTTGTAATATTGTGGGTATGAGACCCTCAGTTGGTTTTGTTCCAACCTCAAGGAGAGGCATGGGATGGTCTCCTTTTGATGTTGAAGGCCCGATGGCTAGAAATATTACAGATTTAAAAATACTTCTCAGTGGTATGGTTAAAAACTGTAATTTAGATCCAATTCCCACAGCTACAATTGATAAATTAGATCTACAAAAGCAGCCAAAGAAACTCAATCTTAAAAATTTAAAAGTTGCCTTTTCCCATGACTTAGGATTTGCCCCTATGAGTAATTTATGTATCTCAGAATTTGATAATAAAATTAACTTAATATCATCATTTTTTAAAAGTATTGAATTCGCTCATCCTGAGATGAGTAAAGCTGATAAAACCTTTTACTTACTTAGAGGAATAGGTTTTGTTAATGATTTCAGTGAAATTAACGATAAAAATCCAGGTTCTTTAGGAAACGTTATAGTAGATGAGTTAAAAAGAGCTTCAGAAATTACAATAAAAGATATTGGATGGGCAATGTCAGAGCATACAAAAATATTTCGTAATGCTGAAAAATTTTTTGAAAGCTACGACTTACTTATAACACCAGCCGCTTCGGTGCCACCATTTAATCATGATGAAGAATATCCAAAAAAAATCGACACAAAAAACATGGATAATTACCTTAAATGGGAGGCTATATCTTATGGTGTTACTTTATTTGGTGGGCCTTCAATTGTTATTCCATGTGGTTCTTTTAAAAATGGACTACCTTTTGGTATACAGTTAATATCTAAAAAAAATTCAGATATAAATTTAATAGATATCGCATATTCTTTAGAGGATTCATTTAAAGATATTTCTTCTTTTTATTTTGATGCCAATGATTATGATTTTGAAGTTTAATTTTTAAACATTAAAATGTTCATTTTGAACAATTTAAAATTTTAGTAAAATTCGTAATTATATTAAAATTGAATTTATTCACAAATAAGGAGGATACTATGAAATTTTTATCTATAATTATTTCAATACTATTTAGTGGATCAGTTTTTGCTGGTGCTCTAGACGATGTTAAATCTGCTGGTAAATTTGTATTCGGATTAGAGGTTGGTTACAAACCCTTTGAATACATGGATGATAGCGGAACATTAGTTGGATATGATATTGATGTTTCCAAGGAAGTAGCAAAGAGAATGGGCGTAGAGGCTGTTCCTCAAGATACAAATTGGTCAACTGTTATTCAAACTATGTACGATGGTGGATTTGATTTAATTCTTGGTGGTATGACTGCAACTGAAAAAAGATACCAAAGAGTTAATTTTTCAATTCCATATATGAATGCTGCTTCTGGTATTATTGTTATGAAAGACTCAGGCATTTCTGATCGATCTGATTTAGATGGAAAGAAAGTAAGTGCGGGAGCAGGGACACCTCAATTAGATCAATTAAATATATCTGCTGAAGAATTAGGAATATCCTACGATGGAGATATAAAATCATATGATAGCGATGCTGTAGCTTATGAGGCTATGAGAGCAAAAAGAATTGATGCTTATGCCTCCACTCTTGTAAGTTTATTGGAATTTGCAAAAACTGATGACAATTTTACAGTTTTAGCTTTTGCATCTGATAAATGGTCTCAAGAATGGACATCAATGGCTTTTACTAAAGAAGATGATGACTTAAGGGGTGCTTTTGATGATGCCATAAGATCTATGAAATCAGATGGCACACTTGCTAAACTACAAGAAAAATGGTTTGGAAAGTCTTTTGTAGATACATTGCCAGATAATTCTCCTACCTGGTAATAATTTAAAACTTTGGACTTTATTTATATGGTAGAAGTCTTTCCAAGGCTTCTACCACCCTTATGGGTAACGATCAAAGTTAGTTTTATTTCACTATTTTTAGCTTTTTTTATAGGTCTTTTTTTTGGATCTATTAATTCAATATATTCAAAATTTAATCCTATTAATTTAGTAAGTAGGTTTTATGTTTGGATAGTCTTATGCACTCCAATAATAATTCAAATTTATGCTGCTTATCTTTTACTCCCAAAAGTTGGTATTAAACTAGACGTATTTTGGGTAGGTGTTATTGCCCTTACTTTTAATTCAGCTGGTTACCAAACTGAAATTTCTAGAGCATCCATAACTTCAATTGACAAAGGACAGTATGAGGCTTCAAAGACTCTAGGAATGAGTCTTTTAACAACCATGATATACATAATCATTCCTCAGGCTATAAAAAGGATGCTCCCCGCTACTGCCAATGAAGCATCCCATTTAATAAAAGCCTCAGCAGTTTTATCAGTAATTGCTTTATTAGAGTTACATAAAGCTGCAATTAATCTTCAAGGAAATAGTTTTAAATTCATTGAATTACTAGCTCTACAAGCATTACTGTATTTACCCATTGTTTTAGGTACCAGCTATATTGCAAGTATACTTCAAAAAAATAATGATGATAAGTCATCTAAAATAGATTTGGCAAAATAACGTGTTAGATATTGATTTTATGATAGAGATTTTACCAAGAGTTTTAAAAGCTTCATTAGTAACTTTAGAAATTTCATTTTTATCTCTTTTTTTTAGTGTTTTTTTAGGTTTAATTTTTTCAATCATAGCTCTTTCATCAGGAAAACTAATTAATATTTTAATTAGATGCTTTGTTGAATTTACAAGGGGTGTTCCACAATTAGTTCAAATATCAATTATTTATTTTGCCCTTCCTTACATCGGTATATATTTTGATGAATTTTGGACTGGTGTAGTAGCTCTAAGTTTTATTGGTGCTGGTTATACAATTGAAATATTTAGGAATGCCGTATTAAATGTTGATAGAGGACAACATGAAGCAGGAAAAATTCTAGGATTAACAAAATATCAAACTTTGATTTATATTTTATATCCTCAAATAATAAAAAGATCACTACCTCCAATAACAAATGAGCTAATTAATGTTGTAAAAGCGTCCGCATTACTTTCAGTTATTTCTGTTAATGAACTCACTAAAATAATGAATGATGTCATTTTTGAATACTTCGTTGTAATTGAAGTATTGTTAGAGGCAACTATTATGTACTTACTTATTATCAGTGTTCTTGTTTATATATCAAGATATTTTGAAAAAAGATTAGTAGTATGAAAAAAAGATATATAGGAATGGCTTGGCCATCAGACGGGTTAAATGACTCGGAATATTGGAAATATCTGCCTAAAAATTATGAACTTTTAATTTCTCGATATAATGTATCTGGGTCTCTAAATCCAAATATTTTAAAAAAAGAAGCTAATCTAAAAAAAATATCTAAATCATTAGAATTCCTCAATATAAAAAAATTAAATATATTAATTTTATGCGATTTTGCTGCTTCTGTTTTAAATAATAATTATTACAAAAATAGTGAATTATATTTTCAAGAAAAATTTAATTTACCTTGTCTTAATATAGTTTCCTCATCCCTTAATTTTTTAAGAAATAGAAAAAAAAATATTTCAATTATTTCGCCATACAAAAATACAATAACAAAAAAATTTATTGATCTTATAGATAATAAAAAAATAATTTCATCTATTTCAAACTTATCATTTAAATCTGAAGAGGAAATTGAAGATGTTAAGCATCTTGTTAATGATTTAAAATTGAATAATTATAAAAATGATATACTTTTTATTGGTGGTGGTATTACAGTAAGTTCATTTACAAGGTACTATAAAAAAAAATATGGATTTAATATTTATTCCTCTCCTTTAATTTTGATTAAAGATACAATTAAAGCTTTAAAATGAAGTCAAATAACAAATATCAAAATATCTCTGCTCTTGGAAAATATTTTAGATTGTCCGATAATCCTCCAGTATTTTGTCATGGTGATAAAGAATTTTTATTCGATGAAAATAATAATAAGTATATTGATTTAGCATGTGGCTCTGGAACAACGATCTTAGGCCATAATAATCAATATATTAATAATAATATTAAAAAAAAAATTGATGAAGGAATAATACATACTGGCCCTCATTTTATTTCATCAGTACACTTAAAATATTTTAAAGAGCTATCCATATTTTTTAAAAAGAAATTTCACATTTTTAATATGGCTACAAACGGATCCGAAGCCACTGAAACTGCCCTAAAACTCTCATTTCACCATACTAGTAAAAATAAAATAATTTATTTCTCAGGTTCTTACCATGGTCGTACTGGCTATTCTTTACTTAGCTCAGGAATGAAGGGTATAAATAAAAAAATCTTTAAGAACCAAAAATTTATTGAGTGTAAATTCAATAATTTTAAGGATTTTAAAGAAAAATATGAAAAACATAAATCTGACTTGGCCGCTGTTATTATCGAACCTATTCAAGCTACTTCAGGTTTTAATTTTTCTGAAACTAAATTCTTAAAATCCCTATACTCACTTACTAAAAAAAATAATTCTTTACTTATTTTTGATGAAGTTTGGACAGGTTTTGGTAAGACTGGTTTTAATTTCGCTTATGAGTATTATGGAATTATTCCTGATATTATAATATTAGGTAAATCTATTGGGGCTGGTATGCCCTTAGGACTAGTAGCTTTCAATAAAAATATTAATCATTATTATCAAGGGGCACAATCTTCTACATTTCAGGGAAATATTATTTCAATAAATAGTTCTTATTTTTTTTTAAAATATTTGAATAAAATTAAATACTTAAAAAAGATAAAAAGAATCCAAACCTTTCTATCAAATAAAAAAAAATATTTTAAAAACTTTGAATTTGTCAAAGATTTCAGGGGTATTGGTTTTATGTGGGGGATAGAAATAGACAATTCTTTTTTTTCAGATAAAGATTATACTAATAAAATTAGAAAAATTCTTTTAGAAAAGGGCTTAATTACTTGGGAATGTGGAAAAAGATCAAATGTTATTGGTTTAATTCCTCCACTCTGTATCTCAAATAAAAGTTTAAATCAGTCTTTCGATATTATCTTTGATGTATTTAAAGAAATGAAATCTTAACCAAATATTTTTTAATGTATTAATAGTATTATTATCTCTTTATATTTTATAAATTTATATGTTACGAAATAAAATATTAATATTATGAAAAAATTAAAAAATAATCTTTTTTATGAAAGGGAAGCTATAAAACTTCTTCCTAAGACTATCTTTTTTCATTTTTATTACTAATTTGTAACTGACCTTAAAGCTTAAATATAACACTTTTATTGATATTTGTAATTGGGATTAGTGCCAGAGGTATATTCAATACCATCTATTATTACTTTTGGCCAAGTCCCAATATCAATTAATTTAGGCCTTGAATTAAGATATTCGGAAATACCTTTAATTTTTTCAAAATCATTCATGAACCTTTTTAAATTTGTATAATTATCTAATATATTTTGATCAAGTATTAAAGCTAAGGAAATGTGATGATAAACATTATAGTCACAATAAAAAACTCTATCACCTAAGAAAAATTTTCCTTCATATTTATCAAGTAACTTTTCAAAATTATTGAAAGCTTTAGGTAAAATTTTTTCAATTAAATCTTTTTTATTCTTTAAATGCATTTCTCCAACCCATACATTTATTGTTGGATTTAGTGGTAAAAATAGATCATGAGCTGACTCAAAGATTGAGTCCGCATAAGCTGCCATTTCATCATTGTCTGGTATATTATTAGTAATTTTAGCGATGTATCTTGAAATGGTGTTGCTTTGCCATATTTCTATTTCTTCATCTATTACAAGCAACGGTAATTTATGAAAAATAACATCTTTCTTTATTTCAGACCAAGGTTTTTTAAAATAATTCCATGCCATTTCATAAGAATATTCGATTTCAGCATTGTGTAACATCATTCTTGGTGCTTCACACAAGGCTCTTAAGTTGAAATAAATTAACTGAAGTTTTCGCATATACCTTTAAATTGTATTATATTACTTCTCTTAAAAATGCAAAATATATACACACCTTTAAAATCTTTTTTTATGAAATTATGAAAAAAAATTCCTACATATTAGAGGCACAAAGCTTTCTTAAAAATAACCCAGATATAAAATCATTTGATATTGTTATGCATGATTGTAATGGTATTGGTAGAGGAAAAATAATACGTCGGAACGAATTAATTAAAATTTATAAATCTGGAAGACAATTTCCTCTCTCTTTAATGGGCATGGATATAACAGGGGAGGACGTCCCAGAAACAGGATTAATATTTAATCAAGGAGATGGCGACATCAAAGCCTGGCCTATCCCCTCATCACTTAAACCAATACATAAATCCAAACCCGCAAGGGGAGAATTATTTATGAACATGCATGATATTAAAGGGAATAAACTATCTACAGATCCTCGCAATCAATTAGAAAAAAAAATTGGTGAGTTTAAAAAAAAAGGAATTTCTTTTCGTGCAGCTTTTGAACTTGAATTTTTTTTAGTTTCAAATGAATTAGATGAATATGGAAAATTGAAGCCAGCAAAATCAATAATAGGAAAAAAATCATCTAGACGTAAAACTGATGTTTATTCAGTAGATAACCTCCATGGAATGTTACCTTTGTTTGATGATATTTATGAGGCTTCAGTATTAGCAAATATTGATGCTGAAACAATCATATCAGAATATGCTCCTGGTCAATATGAACTAACACTAAAACATCAAAATTCTATTCTTAAAGCTGCTGATGATATTTTGAGATTAAAAAGAATAATAAGAGCTCAGGCGAGATTACATGGTGTTACTGCATGCTTTATGCCCAAACCTATGGAGGATGTTTCAGGTTCTGGCATGCACTTTCATATTTCTCTTTATAATAAAAAAAATAAAAATATTTTTGCTGAAAAAAATCAAAAAAAAATAAATAAATATTTATCTTATGCTTTAGGTGGATTATCAAAAACTATGGGAGAGAGTATGTTAATCTTTGCACCCAATGCAAATAGTTGGAGGAGGTTTATAAAAGGCTCATATGCTCCCATTAGTCCAAACTGGGGAATTGATAATAGGTCTGTAGCTTTTCGAATACCAAGCAGTGATGTTCAAAACACAAGAATCGAACATAGAGTTTCAGGTGTAGATGCAAATCCTTATTTAGTAGCGCTGACAGTTGTTTCAGCTATTGAGAAAGGATTTAAAAATAAAATTGATGCAGAAAGGCAAACAACTGGTAATTCTTATTTAAAAAAAACTTCTAGCAAAAATAAAATACCAACAGATTGGAACTCTTCGATTAATTTATCAAAAAAATCTTTATTTCTAAAAGAAACCTTAGGACCAGAACTGCATAAAGCCTTCATAGCCATAAAAGAAATGGAGTACAATAAAGTAGCTAGTACAGTCTCAGAATTAGATATAGATCTATATTTGAACGCTATTTAATTTTATTAATTAAATAATTACATTATCCCATCTTAAATTCTATCTTTATAAAATCTATAATACTTTTAATTAATATCTATATTGTACTCATCAAATGATAGTACTTTACTATTCTTTTTTGGAATTCTTGAGTAATTACTTGCCGATATGTCAACTTCATCCATTCCAATATGTGTTCCAAATTTATTTCTAGAAAAAAAATCTATTATATCAATAAAATAAAAATCAATCTTTTCATCAAATATCAAAGTCAATGATTTTGCTAATGTTGATCCCATATGACATATATGTTTTGGAATTTTATCTGTTTCAATTAAGACAAGTTCAAGGGGAAGTTCAAATTGAAGAGTTTTTATACCGTTATTATTAAAATATAATAATTTTTCTTTAGAGGTTGCTCTTTTTCCAACGTAATAAAATTCTTTACCTTTTTTAGACCAGTAATTTTTCAGACTTTTTATCAGTTTTAACTCATGATCTATTTTTATAGCACCTCTTTCAGGCATTCCGGTGCCTATGAAATAAACTAGATTTTCATATATCTTCCCTTTATTATTAACATTAATCTTTCGAAGTTCAGTAAGTTGATTAAATTTTATATTTTTATTTACTATTTCATCAGCATAGATAGTAAATAAATTAATAGGCCTATTGATTAATTTATTATAACTCTGTCCAAAGTATAGCCATCTTTTGAATTTTCCAACTATATTAGAGTATCTCGTTACTGGTAAGTATAAATTTTTAGAAATAAAATTTTCATAAGCTACATAAGTATAAAAACCATCGTCTATTAAAGTAAATTTAGAGTCGTCAAAAAAACGTCTCAGGGATTGCATAAAAATATTTCGAAAATCTATAATTACAAAGCTAAGTTTTCTTTGTCTATATTTAGCTTTTAATTTAAGTATAAAAAAAATTTCAAATATTACTCTTAAATATTTATTCTTTGGCATCCAAATACTTTCATATACAGTTAAGTTAAGTTTTTTAAATGTTTTATACATTTGTTGCATAGCTAATTTTTTTTGGTCAGAATAAAAAAAAAATAATTTATATTTTTCATTTTCACTTTTTTTTATTAGTTCGTTTATACAAATAAGTTGTAAGGGTGAAGCTGTAAAATATATTGTTAATTCTTTATCATCTACCATCGTGTAAATAACCTTTTCATTTCAAATTTTTTTAATAATTAATATCTAGTATAATATAAAATGAATTAAATACGTTTATATATTATTTAGAGAACTAAGTAGATCTCATAACTATATTTTCTAATTTTTTTTGAAGAATTATTCTAGATTTAATTAAACCATCTTTCACAAAATTCAAAAGATTAGCGGTTACTACTCCATTTACAAAATCTAATTTTAAACCTTCATAAATGTGCTCTGTTTTACCTACACCACCAGAAATAAGTATTGGTTTATTAAAATCTTTACAATTTTTATTATAAAAATTTATATCTAATCCTTGTCCTGTCCCATCAAAATCTATTGAATTAAACATTAATTCCCCTATATCAAGTTTATTTAAAAACTTTTTGTAGTCTTCAAAAGACTCTACTTCAGTTTTTCCATTATTTATAAAAAATGCTTTTTTTTTCAATAATGAAAAATCTATTGATCCAATTATAGCTTGAGCTCCATATTTTGATGAAATTTCATTTATTAACTTTATATTTTTTAATTCAGAATTTATTATTATTTTGTCAGCTCCTAAATTAAAATAATCATCAACTTGCTTTATATTTTTAATACCACCACCTATTGAAATAGGTATATAGAAGTTTGCTGTAATTAGTTCTAATACTTTATAAAACTTTTCCGTATTTTTTTTATCTCTTGAAACATTTAATATTATCAATTCGTCAATTGCATTATAAATATTATAAAAACCATAATTATCAATAAGCCATTTATAATCCCCAATTTTTTGTAATCGAAAATTTCTACTTAAACAAAAATAACCATCATTATATAATAATGAAAATATTAATCTTTTTTTAAGCATTGAATTTTATAAAATTTTCTAAAATTTTTAGTCCATATTTATGACTTTTTTCTGGGTGAAATTGTGTACCAAATAAATTTTTATATTCTATAGCTGAAATGAAATTTTCCCCATATGTTGTTACAGACGAGATACCACTATAAGTGTTTTCATATTTTACCCTGAACGAATTAGCAAAATAGAAGTCACTATTTTGAGGTATATCTTTAAATAGTTTAGAGTTAGGTGGGTATTTTACATTATTAAAACCCATATGTGGTACTTTCAATTTTCCACTAAATCTCTCAACTTTTCCTTGAAAGATACCCATACCCTTGGTTATTTTTTTTTCTTCACTTGATTTAAAAAAAAGTTGTAATCCGAGGCATATCCCAAAAATAATAGATTTATTTTCTATAAATTTTTTTTTAATTAATTGATCAATTTTAAATTTTTTTAAACTAGTCATACCAGTTAAAAAAGATCCTACTCCAGGTAAAATAATTTTATCTGAGTTCTCTATTTCTTTTATATCTGATGTTACTAGAGGGTTTTGACCTAGGTACTTTAAAGAGTTGTTTAAAGACTTTAAATTACTTGCCTCATAATTTATAATTGTAATATTATTAGTCAAATAATTTGGAATTGAGGCTCCCACCTATTTTTAATCTTTTTAAATAGCTTTTTATTAACAAATTTATCAAGTATTTTATTAAATTGCCTAAATGACATTTTGTAATAACTTAAATATTCATCTATGAATTGTTCAGGATAAAAATTATCATAAAGTTTGGCTAAATTTTTAGCCTGCTCTCTATCCATAGCACCTCTTCTAATTTCTATTCCAGCATCTTGTGTGGCTCTTCCAAAACCATATTTTAAATACATAAGGTATGTATGAAGGGCATATAACCCCTGATCGTTTTGAGCAAAATTCGTAAATGTACCTTCATTAGTCATTTCAGATTCTTGTAATCCACAATTATTTTTTGCTATTAAATAATTTCTATATGGGTCCCAATCTTCATAATAAGACCAATGAGTTAATTTTATAGGCCTCTCTTTTAATTCTTTTTTACTTGGAAATGTAAAGAAAAACTTATCTTTTTTTTCTAATTTACATTTTTTTAGTAAATCATCATAGTGACTTGCAAGGAAAGCTTTCTTTGAATAGTCAATATCAAATATAAATTTATTTTTTTTCTCCTCCATTCCTCCATATTCAACTTCACCGTCTTCACCCCAAAAAATTAATTCTATATTCATACTTTGAGCAACTCTTACAACGCCAGTATAAATAGA
The DNA here is from genome assembly GCA_902601865.1 of uncultured Alphaproteobacteria bacterium. GTDB lineage: Bacteria > Pseudomonadota > Alphaproteobacteria > HIMB59 > HIMB59 > HIMB59. The sequence goes on from CACKOX010000005.1 coordinate 40,703, forward strand.
CAAAAGCCAACCATAATATGGAAATCCATAATCCTTGAAACCATGAGTACAAATAGTTTGCATCACATCTGGGTTGATATTTAATGAAATATGATCATACCCTGAATTAATAAATGATTGTAAATTTTTTTGACCCAGTTCTCGAGTTAAAGGAGGTGTAATTGTTATACATAAAGGATTCATATTAAATTTATGTTTTAAATTATAAGCAACATAAGACCCATCTTTTCCTCCACTAACGGTAGCTATACAATCAAAGTAATTTTTTTTTCTATGCTTATCTAAAAGGCTCTCTAATATTTTTTGCCTCTCTCTCCAATTTATTCTTTTCTTTTTCTCTGCCCAAGTACATGCATTACAGTAACCTTTAGCATCAAAAGTGATCCTTGGTCTTGTAGACATCATTAAACAATTTGTACATCTTTTTAAAGATTTAATATAATTGTTCATAATTATTTATAAGATACTTACTTTCAGCATAGTATTTATAATCATAATTTTCATTTTAGAAGAATGTAATTTATTATAACTCATAGTAATAGTAAAATTAATTTTATTTAAATTTTAAAAATAACCTTAACCATTTATTAAATTATTTGAACGAATTAGTTAGAAAAAATATCTTTATTTCTAAAAGAAACCTTAGGACCAGAACTGCATAAAGCCTTCATAGCCATAAAAGAAATGGAGTACAATAAAGTAGCTAGTACAGTTTCAGAATTAGATATAGATCTATATTTAGATTCTATTTAATCTATATTTTTAAATAATTTCTCAGAATAATTTTTAATATCTTGATCCCAAAACACGTCCCTTTTAATTTTTTCAAAATCGGTATCAAAGACACTTGACATAGCAGACGCATAGATTGATCTTGAATCAATTGTGCTATTAAGATCTCTCCCTTCAAATAAACTACTTTTTTTCAAACCTGGCCAATCAGTAAATACTTGAGATCTTTTCAATAATCCTCCCGCCATCAGGATAGCACCCCCGTAACCATGTTCTGTTCCATTCCCACCATTTTGTTCAATAGTCCTTCCAAATTCTGTTAAAGTTATTATAAGGGTGTTGTTAAAAGACTCTCCCATGTCTTGATAAAGATTTTTTACTATTAAATCGATATCTTGTAAGTTATCTGCATGCTCTCCATTTTCATTTCCCTGAGCTGTATGTGTATCAAATCCCTCTAAATCAAACACAGCAACTCTTGGACCAAGTGGATCATTCAAAATTTTTGCAGCTCTTTTTGATAAACTATCTAGTGAGTCATTTCCCCCTTGCATAGTTAATGGCCTGTTTAATATGACATCATAAACATTTCCTAAATCATCTTTTTTGACATCACCATATGCCTCTGTAACTATTTTAATCAAATCTCTATTTGGTAATTGGAGATGTGTTGGAAAATAATTATTGTTGTCAATAGCTCCTCTTAACAAAAGGGGCATTGGCAAGCTTAATGCTAAACTTGTTTCATATAAACCTGCTGATTTCATCCCTCTACCAAGCCATCCTGTTTTTTCGATATATGGTTTAAGAGCGCCTGTTTCCATCATATTTTGGCCATCAAAATGTGATCTTTTGGTATATGGGATATTTGTAGCATGAACCACTGAAGCTAAGTCCTTGCTCCACAAATCGTAAAATGTTTTTAATTTAGGATGAAGTGAAAAATCACTATTTAAATTTAGTTTTTTATTCAGGACTAAATCAGATCTGTATTTAGATATCATTTGATCAGAAACAGGAACAGCTGTTAAACCGTCCATTCCTCCCCTTAGACTTATAACGACAATGTTTTTTTTAGGATTTTGAATTGACCCATATAGCGGAATGTTAAAATTAGAAAAAAATAATGTGGCCAGACTACCTTTTAAAAAACTCCTTCTAGTACAGTTCATGATCTCATTACCTCTGGACTATTAGCAAATAATACAAACTGATCAGAATAGCTTAACGAATTGCTTAATAGTTTTAATAATTTATCTGGTTTATCAAAATTATTTAAGACAACTCTCTCAAAAAACTCACTATCGTAGGTAATATTTGTATTGGCTATGCCAGTAAATCTTTTTGCAACTGCTAATCTACGTATAATTAATTCTGGTGATAACCATTCACTCTCCAAGTCTGTGTACCCATTTGGTTGTTTTGCCCTGTATATACTATGCCCTAAATCATAAAGCATATTCTTTAATCTTTTTTGAGATCGATTAGCGTTAAAACCGTTAAATTCAAATCCATCTGGATAATTATCTATATATCTCAAGTCTAGCATTTTAGCATTTTGTAATACCCATAGTTCAGGCATGGAGAATTTCTGATGAATTTCACTAAAATCGAAAACAATATCTAATAAAGTTTTATGAATTTCTATAAGATTACCATCATTTTTATTCCAAGTTTGGACAATAGGTTCAATCATGTCATTAGTTGGTTCATCGCATATGAAATGTTGACAAAGCTTTCTTGATATATGTTTTATAGTTGAAGGGTGGTTTGCTAAATCTTTGATTACTATTTTTAGTTCTTTACCCTGATTTACAGTATTAAAATCTTTAATATCATATAATTTTCCTAAAATTTTATACGGTCCATTCTCATGAAATGAAGATTGAAATTTTATAGGTCCTGCCTCTAAGTCTTTTTTGTTCCACAAATGGGCCCAACCTGTCATTACTTTAGCCATATTTATCACGTCTTCTTGACTATAATTCGCATCAGGAGAGACAGTGTGTAATTCTAACAATTCTCTGGCATGATTTTCATTTAGTCCCACTTTTTTATTTTTATTGTTTATTCTCAAACCTTCTTTTGAATTTGGCCCAATATTTTCAGCATTATCAAGGTGATGTAGCATGCACCAAGAAGTTGTAACTTGATATACTAAATCTTCGAATGAACCACACATGTTAGGTCTAATAACATCTCTTTGATAGACACCAGTTGAAAAACTAGCAAGAAAATCTTTTTCACTAATAGCAAAAAAATTTGACCAAAAATGCCACATTCTCTCAAAAACAGGATTTGTTGACCTTAAAGCAGTATTATGTCTTATGGATAATTCTAATGACTCAAAGAATTTTTCACCTGTTTTTGCTCTGAGTAAATCTTTTTCTTTTTCATACATAAGGCGATCATTTTTAAATTTTTTCCTAAGTACTTCTCTATCACCATAGACCCATTCTCCATATTTTTTTCTTTGATCAACTAAACTAGGAAGTTTATAGCTCCATATAAAGTCAGGTACGTTATTAAATTGTTTCTTTGACCAAAATAAAGGATCCTCATTTATTTCTTCTTCAGGACCTAAACCAAAAGCAACTTTTCTGAAAAAGTCTTTTTTCATCTTATTTAATTTTATTTAGAAAATTATTAAACTCTTTTTCTTCCATTCTTATCTGATGTTTGTCTTCTGGGTATTTCCCATTATTAACTTCATCGATAAACATTTTAAATCCATTAACTCTTAATTTTTGTAATTCTTTTTCTTTAGACAGCATATCGACATATTTTTTTGCATGTCTTGGATAATGACCTGTATTAGTTCCAAGTATGTCATTACAAAAAAGATATTGTGTATCACAAACATCCCCACATCCCATTCCCATCGTAATCATTTTTGTATTTTTTGTAATATAGTCTGCCACTTCAATAGGAACTACCTCGACTTCTACACAAGCAGCACCAGCATTCTCAAGATCTTTAACCTTTTGACATACTTTTAAAGCTTCTTCTGCTGTTTTCCCAACTGCTCTAAAGTTAGTCCAAGTGGATAGATTGGGTACCAAACCTACATGAGAAGTAATGGGTATTCCTTCTTTTGCCATAGCTTCTATAAAATATATGGAATGAGAACAATAAACCGCGTCAGCTCCCATTTCTAATATTTCAAAACCATATTTTATTGCCTCTTGAGGTGAACTTACTGAACCATGTCTAAGCCCTACAGACAAAAAAGCAGTAGGTGCTACTTTTCTTACTTCTTGAAAATGATGGTCTGGTTCACAAGAGATGATTTCTATACCTGCCTGATAAGCTGCTTCTGCTTCTTCAGCGTTATCTATGTGAGTTTGAGGCCACTTTTTTTTTCCTTTTTGAGTCCATAAATCAAAAACGGTAGTCCTTTTACCCATTTGAATTTGATGGGACTGGAACCTCTAGAACATAATCAGGATCTTTTGCTTGTTTCATTATAGTAGGAATGATCTCAGAATAAGCTCCCCAAAGTCCTTTTTTAGCCGGAGGCATTTGTTCCTTAATTAAATTATGGAGTTTTGGTAGATTATGAGATGGTACGGTTGGGAACATATGATGCTCTATATGATATTCCATTTGCCAATATAAAAAGCTAAAAATTGGGTTTAAATGCATGGTACGTGTGCTGTATCTGTGATCTTTAATATTATCTTTCAAACCAGTGTGCTGTGTTAGACCAAACAATCTTTTAAGTGTTATTCCATAAAAGTTCGGTAATAGTAAATAAAGAGCAGGTAACCAAGACTGAAAAATAATAGATATAATTATTATAGATGCCCATATCCCTACATGTAGTCTGGATGAATTAATACACTTTTGCTGTTCTCTTTCAGGTATCACTTGTTGCATCACCTCAGTTTTTATCCCCAAAGCATGTAATATAGTTTCATATTGAGTTGTTTTTTTAAAATTTAACAAATCAAGAAAAGGAACAAACAAACTAAAAAAATAAAAAATATCAGCTGGTTTTCTTATAGCTATTTCAAAATCTAAGGGATCATCAAAATAAGTGTAACCATGATGGCGAAAGTGAGACCATCTCCATCTTACAGGTTCAAAACCATTCATGTAACTTCCTATCTGATAAAAAAAGTTATTCCAGTAGTTAGTTTTAAATGCAGTTTTATGACCAGTCTCATGCCATATTGGATCAGCACAATTCCAAATATTACCATAGATTAAAAAAAATAATAAAGACCACCATGTACCCCAAGTTATATAAGCTAATAAACCAAAAAAAAATAATGACCCAAAGAATATAGCCATGTGTTTAAAACCCTCATAGTCTGATTTTTTTAGAAGTTTTACAAAATCTTCTTTATTAACTTCACAGTGATACCATTTATCCAAATCAACTTTCATAGTGAGAAATTATCATAATAGAAAAAAAAAATAAATATCTAGGCAAATGAGCCAATTGCCCCAGCTATAGCTAATACCAAGCCAACTCTTGAAATAGTTGCAGAATATTTCAGATATGACTGATTTGGCGATGATTTTTTTTGTGATGAATTGTATAAATGAAAGTTAATAAAAGTCACAGATATCAACACAAGCGTTGCACCAAAAAGCTTCATATGAAATGTCCATCCAAGAGCAAAAGAGCCATATATGTAAATGACTAAAATTACACCTGTAACCCACATTGTAAGGATAGCCAAAAGTGATAAAAAAGCCAAAATTTTAAAACCTTTTGATAAATGAGGTTCAGGAACTTTTCCTTCTTTCTTATATATAGATTGAATAACAGCACTACCTATGCCCCCGCCACCTGCTACAAAAAGAGATATTAAATGAAGAAATTTACATACAAATAAAAACATATAAAAATGATATCTTAAATAATCAGTATTTACTTAATATAATTATATTAATTTATGACGAGCAATTCTTTAAAAAAACCATCCAAATCATTACCCTTTGATTGGTATTATAATTCTAGGATTTATAATAAAGAGATAGAGACGATTTTCAATGAAGAGTGGTTATATGTTTGCCATGTTAATACAATTAAAAGCAAACATTATAGAACTCTTCAAGTAGATAATAAAAATATAGTCATAATAAAAAATAACAATAATGAAATATCAGTTTTCTTTAATACATGTATGCACAGAGGCTCACAAATATTTACAGAAGAGCAGGGGAAACTTAATTCACCTGTTATTGTTTGCCCATATCATCAATGGTCGTACAAAAGTGATAATGGGGAATTAATAAATACCACTTCAATTAAATATAATTCTTTTGACAAAAAAAAATACAATCTCAAACAAGTCAATTACTATGTCTGGAAGGGATTAATCTTTATTAATTTTAAAAATAACAAAAAATTTAAATTAAAATCTGTTTTTCAATATTATGACACTGCAATTGAAAAAGTTAATTTAGAAAACTTTGTCAGTGGGCATATATGGAAAAAAACTGTCCAATGTAATTGGAAAATATATTGGGAAAATTATAGTGAGTGTTTGCACTGTCCTAATATTCACCCTGAATTATCAGAACTTGTGCCATTATACAAAAGAAGGTTAGTGGATATTAAAGATCATCCAGAATGGAACGTTTTAAAAGAAAATAATCAATCTGAGATGTACCATGGCGGTCTCAAAAAAGGTTCAGAAACATGGTCCTACAATGGTAGTGCTCAGGGACATATTATGAAAGAATTAAAATCAGACCTTGAGACCAGAGGCCAAATTTTTATTTCAACTTGGCCATCAATGTTTCTTGGTATTTATGGTGACCATATTCGTATCGTAAGGTTAATATCTAAAGGACCTGAGCAAATGGAATTAACAGTTGAGTGGCTATTTGAAGAAAATACATTGAAAGATCCAAAATATGATAAAACCAACGTAGTCGATTTTGCTATTTTGGTAATGGAACAAGATGCATCAATTTCTGAGGTTAACCAGCGTGGTTTATATAATCTTCAAAATAGTCAGGGTGTTTTAATGCCAGAGGAATACATGATAAGAGATTTTCAAAAATATATTAGAAGTAAAGTAAAATAGATTTTACTAAATAATTTGAATTCAACAAATCTGAGGCGATTATGATCTATGAAAAACAGTTAATTTTGTTATAAATCAATTTTATCATGAATTTTGAACAAGCAAGATCAAACATGGTTCTTAATCAACTAAGAGCTAATCGTATCAGAAATTCATCACTAATTGAAAAAATTGAATTATTTCCGAGAGAGAGTTTATATCCTAAGGAATGGAAACATCTTGCATATTCAGATAAAATTTTATTTTTAGATGATGGCCGTTTTATTCTGCCTCCCTTAACGTCATTTCACTTAGTTCAGGCCTTAGGAGAGATTAATAATGATAACATATTAGAAATTGGATCTGGATTTGGAACATCTACATCAATTATGAGTCAATTTTCCTCTAATATTGACTGCGTAGAGACCTCCAAACAAATGACACAGGTGTTTAAAGACAGTATGGAAGATGTTTTATTCAATGCATCTCTATTAGATTTATCTATCGAAGAATTTTTTAATAATAAAAAAATAAAAATTCAGAAGTACCAAAAGATTATTATTAATGGCTCATTAGATGAGGAACCTTTAGATATTATTAAAAATGCATCTGATAATACAGAAATAGTTTGTATTATTGACAATAAAAATTTTAAACACAAAATAGTGAAGTATGTAAAAGTAGATGGCAACTCAAATAGATTTATTATAGACGAAGCATCATCCTCCTATATTTTTAAATATGTTCAATCTGAACCATTTGTTTTTTAGCAAATGGATGATTTTCAAAATAAAAAAGAATATGAAAATGAAATTTACCAACTGTGGTTAGAAAAAGAGTGTTTCAAACCTAAATACAATTTTGATAAAAATTTTTCTATCTGTATACCACCACCAAATGTCACTGGTTCTTTACACATGGGGCATGCCTTAAATAACACAATTCAAGATATATTAACCAGATATCATCGGATGAATGGTTTTAATACTTTATGGCAACCGGGCACAGATCACGCAGGTATAGCTACCCAAATGGTCGTTGAAAGAAATTTAGCTGAGAAAAATATTTATCGAAAAGATTTATCACGAAATGAATTCATTAAAAAAATATGGGATTGGAAAGAATATTCAGGCTCTACTATTATCAACCAATTAAAAAGATTAGGAAGTTCATGTGATTGGTCAAGAGAAAGATTTACAATGGATGATGGATTATCCTCTGCTGTTAGAAAAGTCTTTGTATCATTGTATAATGAAGGTTTAATTTACAAAGATCAAGCCCTTGTAAATTGGGATACTAAATTCAAAACTGCTATTTCAGATTTAGAGGTTGTGCCTACTGATGTTAGTACTCAAATTTATTATATAAGGTATCCCTGTTCTAACTCGAAAACCATAACTGTAGCTACTGTAAGACCAGAAACTATATTTGGTGATGTTGCCATTGCAGTGAATCCTAAAGACAGTAGGTACATCTCATTAAAAAATGAAACCTTTACAATTCCTTTAACATCAAGATCAATCCCACTCATACTTGATGAATATTCTGATCCTGATATGGGAAGTGGTGCAGTAAAAATTACCCCTGCTCATGATTTTAATGACTTTGAAATTGGTAAAAGGCACAATTTAGAGTCATTAAATATTCTAAATGACGATGGGTCATTAAATGAAAATTGCCCAAAAGAATTTCAAGGAGTAGATCGATTTGAGGCTAGAAAAAAAGTTGTTCGTCTATTAAAAGAAAAAGGCTTCATAGAAAAAATTGAAGATTATAAAACTACAATACCTTATGGTGATCGCTCAAATACAATTGTAGAACCTTATTTAACCCATCAATGGTTTTGTAATGCTGAAGAATTAGCAAAGCAGGCAATGAAAGTTGTAAAAGATGGTGATACCAAATTTTTTCCATCAAATTGGGAGAAGACTTATTTCCAATGGATGGAAAATATAAGACCATGGTGCATTTCTCGGCAAATATGGTGGGGTCATCAAATACCTGTGTGGTATGGTCCAGATGGTAAAGAATTTTGTGCAGAGACAGAGGAAGAGGCTAAAAATTTAGCTATAGATTTCTACAAGGCAGATAAAATTATTCTAAAAAGAGACCAAGATGTCTTAGATACATGGTTTTCTTCAGCTCTCTGGCCTTTTTCTACATTGGGTTGGCCCAATAAAGAACAAACCTTAGATACGTTTTACCCTAACTCTGTCTTGGTTACAGGTTTTGATATTATCTTTTTCTGGGTTGCGCGCATGATGATGATGGGAAACAAATTTATGTCAGAAACGCCTTTTAAAACTGTTTATGTCCATGCCCTTGTCCGGGATGAAAAAGGGCAAAAAATGTCTAAATCAAAAGGTAATGTAATAGATCCTTTAGAAATAATCGATAAGTATGGAGCTGATACACTTCGTTTTACCTTGACATCATTAAATACTCCTGGAAGAGACGTAAGATTAAGTGAGCAACGTATTGCAGGTTATAGAAATTTTGTCACTAAAATTACAAATGCATATAAATTTGCTGAATTTAAAGAAATTTATCCTCTAACATTTAAGGACAATATTAATCCAGAACATATATTTAATCTTTGGATCATCAATGAATTTCAAGATTTATATAAAAAAGTACAAGAAAATTATAAAAAATATTATTTTCATGAAGTGGCTAACCAATTATATCATTTTACATGGCATACTTTTTGCGACTGGTATATTGAATTATCTAAAAATTTATTAGATGACAATCAATATGCCAATGAAACTAAATTTACTTTTCATTTGATATTTAATTCTTTACTGCAACTTTTACACCCGGTCATTCCATTTATAACTGAAAAGTTGTGGGGTAAAAATAACAAAGATATTTTAATGAATCATCAATGGGACTATATTGATTTAAAGATTGATAGTGAATATGTATCTAAAACAAAATTATTTATCGACTTCATAGAAGAGTACAGATCAATTGAAAAACTTTTTGAAATAAAAAAAGAAGATGATGTAAAAATTTTTTCTAAAAATCAATCGATCCAATTAATATTATTTGATAACAAAGAAACCTTTGAATTTTTAACAAGAAAAAAACTTTCTACTTCGCAAAATGAAAATAGTGTTACATTACCTTTTAAGGAGTTTGATTTTGAAATTTCTACAAATCAAATAGATAAATCTAAAATTAAAGTAAAACTTAATGATAATAAAAATTCTTTAGAAAAAGAAAAAAATACAATTGATAAAAACTTATCTAATGAAAATTTTGTATCTAGAGCTCCTAAGCAATTAATCGACCAAAATACAGAAAGACAGGGATCAATAAATATGGAATTGTCTAAAATTGATAGTATATTAAAAAACATTCAATAATGGTCGATAAAAGTAAATTACCAAGCAGGCATGTATCTATAGGCCCTAAAAGTGCTCCTCATAGAGCTTTTTATTATGCTATGGGAATTACAGAGGAACAAATAAATCAACCTTTTGTAGGTGTTGTAACTACTTGGAATGAGTCTGCACCTTGTAATATTTCACTTTCTCGTCAAGCCCAATCAGCTAAAAAAGGTGTTTGGGATGCTAAAGGTACACCAAGAGAATTTACTACCATTACTGTAACAGATGGTATTGCCATGGGACATGAAGGAATGAAATCATCTTTAACAAGTAGAGAAATTATAGCTGACTCTACTGAACTTTCTGTAAGAGGGCATTGTTATGATGCCTTAGTTGGTTTAGCTGGATGTGATAAATCTTTACCTGGATTGATGATGGCAATGCTTCGGCTTAATGTGCCCTCTGTATTCATGTATGGCGGTTCTATATTACCGGGTGTATACAAAGATAGAGATGTAACGATTGTAGATGTTTTTGAAGCTGTTGGAAAACACTCTACTGGAAAAATATCAGATCAAGAACTTCATGACATAGAGTGTGTTGCCTGTCCCTCTGCTGGATCTTGCGGTGGTCAGTTTACTGCTAATACTATGGCATGTGTGTCAGAGACAATTGGTTTAGCTCTTCCTGGATCTGCAATGACACCTGCACCATACGAAAGCAGAGATAAATATGCTTACGAAAGTGGAAAAGTTGTTATGGATTTAATTGAAAAAAATTTAAGACCAAGAGACATAGTAACTAAACAATCTTTAATTAATGCAGCTGTAGTTGTATCAGCTTCTGGAGGATCAACTAATGCAGGTTTACATTTACCTGCTATGGCTCATGAGGCTGGTATTGAATTTACATTAGAGGATGTATGCAAAATTTTCCAATCCACTCCTTACATTGGTAATTTGGCTCCTGGTGGAAAATATGTTGCTAAAGATTTATATGAAGTAGGAGGAGTTCCAGTTTTGATAAAGACTCTTATTGATGGAGGATTAATTGATGGCTCATGCATGACTGTTACTGGAAAAACACTAGCAGAAAATGTAAAAGATGTTGAATTACCAAAAAACCAAGATGTTATTTTTCCTGTAAGCAATCCGATAACCAAAACGGGTGGAGTAGTTGGTTTAAAAGGTTCACTTGCTCCAGATGGGGCAATTGTAAAAATAGCAGGTCTTAAAAAATTACAATTCAAAGGTAAGGCAATTTGTTTTGAACGTGAAGAACACGCCTTAGATGCTGTGTTAAATGGTAAAATAAAACCTGGTCATGTTGTAATCATTAGATATGAGGGTCCAAAAGGTGGACCTGGCATGAGAGAAATGTTATCCACCACTAGTGCTTTGTATGGACAAGACCTTGGAGAAGACGTAGCACTAATAACAGACGGTAGATTTTCAGGAGGAACCCGTGGCTTTTGTATTGGTCATGTAGGTCCAGAGGCTTATGATTGTGGACCTATAGCATTAGTTGAAGATGGTGATGAAATAGAAATAGATGCAGATAAAAATTTATTAAATTTAAATGTTGATGAAAAAACTTTAGCTGAAAGAAAAACTAAATGGGTAAATAAAGAACCAGAATTTACATCAGGCACCTTATGGAAATATATGAATTGTGTTGGACCTGCACACTTAGGTGCAGTTACTCATCCTGGTGCAAAAATAGAAAAGAAGACTTACTCAGATATTTAAATCTATCATTATTGGACAGTGATCAGAGGGTCTATCCAAATCTCTATATTCTTTTAAAACTTTTAATTTTAACATTTTGCTTTTTATAAATGGTGATAAAAGAAAAAAATCAATTCTTATGCCCTCATCTTTGCCAAACTTATATGTTTTATAATCAAAGAATGTGTAGCTTTGCTTTTTTGGAACAGTCTTGAATACATCTATTAAATCTAAATTTATTAATTTGTTGAATTCTTTTCTTGATTGAGGTTGAGCGAGAGCATCATTTTTGTATTTTTTGATATCATAAGCGTCTTCATCATCAGGTATTACATTAAAATCTCCAGTTAATAATATTTCATAATCATCTTTTAAACTTTTAATTTCCTTAAAGAGTGTTTTCATCCATTCAATTTTATTAATAAATTTTTCAGTATCTATAGGATTACCGTTAGGAAAATAACAATTTATTATTACCAATTTCAAATTCTCAAGAATAATCGTATTATTTCTTGCCTGTATTAAATTTAATTTTTTTAAGGGTATTTCTTTTAAATTTATATCTTCTTTATATGAAATGCTGACTCCATTATAGCTTTTTTGTGTTTCTGATAATGTTTTTAATGAAAACTTATTAAAAAAACTTTCAACATAATCTTTATCTAAGATTTTAAGCTCTTGCAGACATAAGATGTCAGGTTTTTCTGTTAATACTAACTTCTCTAAAAGGGGCTCTCTAGCTCTTAATGAGTTTACATTCCAACTTATTACTCTCACAATTAAACGCTAAATGATGTACCACAACCACAGGAGTTTTTAGCATTAGGATTTGTAATAGAGAAACTTGAACCTATTAATTCATCTTTATAATCTAATTCAGATTCATTTATGAAATCCATAGAATTTTTATCAATTAAAATCTGAAGATTTTTAAAGTTGAAAATAATATCTTTGTTTTCATTAATTGAATCTTCGCTTTTAAATACATATTGAAAACCAGAGCAGCCACCACCTTTTACTCTTATTCTAAAATATTTCATATTTTGCTCTTTTAAAACTTCTTGAATTTTACTTATGGCTTTATCTGTTATATTAATATTTCCCATATGTTCAGTAATTTAGCAGTTTTACCAGAAAATTCAAAAGGAAGACTTTATGATGAGATAAATGACCATCGATCTCTTTATGAAAGAGATAGAGATAGAATTTATCACTCAACTGCTTTTAGAAAACTGAAAGATAAAACACAAGTTTTTATGTTTGAAAAAGGGGATTATTATAGAAATAGGCTAACCCATACTCTTGAAGTTTCTCAAATAGCAAGATCTATCAGTAGAAAGTTATCTTTAAATGAAGATCTCACTGAATGCATCGCTTTGTCTCACGACTTAGGACATAGTCCATTTGGTCATGTCGGTGAAGAAATAATTTCACAAGAACTAGATGCAAATTTTAATCACAATTATCAATCGTTTCGACAAATAACCCTTTTAGAAAAAAGATATGTTAATTTCGATGGATTGAATTTAACCTGGGAAACTATTGATGGATTAATTAAACACAATGGAATAATTCAAGAAACTATTAAGACTTATGATCTCTCAAAAAATTTCACATTTGATTTATATAAGAACCCTTCTCTAGAAGCTCAAATAGCTTCTTTGTCAGATGATATAGCATATATAGCTCATGATTTTGATGATGCTTTAAGATCAGGTATTTTTTCAATCTCAGGATTAGCTAAAAATCAAGATCAATTCAATTTTATAGATTTTTCATATATTGCAAATTTAGATAAAAGTGTAGCAAGAAATTATTTCTCAAGATCAATTATGAACTTTCTAATTTTAGATCTTTTAAACGAAACAGAAACTACTCTTATGAATTCCCCACAAATTAAATCATGTGTGGATGTCATTAATAATCCTAATTTTTTAATAAAATTTAGCCCAGTGGTATTAGAAAAAGTGAAATTTCTCAAAAATTATTTATTTGAATATTTTTATACATCTGATTTTGTTTTTAAAAATAGAACACAAGCAGAAAAAATCTTAGTATCAATTATAAAATTACTAAATAACGATATAAATATTCTTCCATCTAAATGGAGAGATAAAATACAAGATGATAAAGATAAAAATCAAACAATAGTTGATTATGTATGTGGCATGACAGATCAGTATGCTATAAATTTCTATAATACTTATGCTTCATAATTTAAAAAAAAATCTCTTTGAAATTCTAGTTAAAATTGACAAAAATATTATGATCAACATTGATGATATCGAAGTTGAAACTCTATTTGATAAAAGAGGTGATTTTACAACTAATTCCGCTCTTAAATTTTCAAAAATATACAACTCAAATCCAAAACAATTAGCAAATTTAATTATAGAAAATCTTAAAATAAATGATTTTGAAAAAGTAGAAATAGCAGGTCCGGGTTTTATTAATTTCACTCTTAAAGATGAAACTTTTAATTCTCAATTAATTAATAACAAAATAGAATTTAAAAATACTGATAAAGTAAATATTGAATTTGTCTCTGCAAACCCTACAGGACCATTACACTTAGCACACGGTAGAGGTGCTGTTGTCGGTGATATTTTATCAAATTTATTTGAATATTTTGGACATAAAGTTACCCGTGAATACTATGTTAATAATACAGGTAATCAGATAAATGAATTTTTATCATCAATTCTTTATTCAATATCAAATAAAAATAATTTAAGTCTTAATGAAAATCAATTTTATAAAGGTGATTACATAAACGATATTGCAAACTACTGTTACGAAAATTTTAAATCCTTATTTAATAAAGAGCTAAGTCCCAGTGACAGAATAAATATTGTTAACTTTGCCATTGAAAATCTTGTCAATCAAACTATTCAAACGCTTGGCAGTGCGGGAATTAATTTCGATGAAATTTCATATGAGACAAACATTATGGAAAAAGAATATTTGCCATTAATTTTAGAAAAACTTAATCAAAGTGAACTCATTTATAAAGGACAATTAAATGCACCAAAAGATTATACTGGCACTCAAAAAGATAATGATTTAACAATATTCAAATCAACACTCTTTAATGACGATGAAGATAGGGCATTAACTAAGAATGATGGATCCCCGACATATTTTGCAAATGATATAGCTTATCATGAAGATAAATACCAAAGAGGCTATAATAAATTAATAAATATATGGGGGGCAGATCATTTAGGTTACCTTAAAAGACTATCATCTGCGATAACTTCCCTACATCCTGAAATAGATTTTTCAGTTGTTTTTTGCCAAATTGTAAATTTAAAACGCGATAATAAAATACAAAAACTATCAAAAAGAGAAGGTAATATTTTTGAATTAAAAAATTTAATAAACGAAATTGGAGTTGATAACTTTAGATATTTTATGTCGTACAGAAAAAATGATACCCATATGGATTTAGACATAGATTTAATTAAAAAAGAAAATAAAGAAAATCCTATATACTACATTCAGTACTCTTATGCCAGAACACAGTCCGTCTTAGACAAAACAAATAAAATTATTGAAACTCAATTATTGGTTACATCAGAATTAAAAAATTTATATAAAAAATTACTAGAGTGGGAAAATGTTATTAAATCTGCATATCAAAAAAAAGAGGTTCATTTAATTGCTCATTATTTAGAGAGTCTATCATCTTACTTTCACACACTATGGTCTTCCTCAAAAAATAATCCAAAGGCTAAATTTCTAGATAAAGATAACAATATTTCCTCTGATTTACATAAGTTACTATGTAATTACCAAAATATTTTAAAAGATGGTTTAAAAATATTAGGCATCAAACCTAAATTACAAATGTGAAAAATCTAAAAATAGTAATTATAATTTCAGTTCTTTTATTGGTATTACTTTTGACATATTTAGTGTTTGATAATTATCTCAAATATATTTTTTTCAATAATTTTATAACTATTACTGCTGATGAATTAGATTTTATTAGATGAATTTTCCTATCATTATTTCTGTTGAAAGTATTTCTCTGTCAAAACAAGAAAAAAAAAGTATTTCTAAGTTCAAGCCATTTGGTGTGATAATATTTTCTAGAAATATTAAAAACTTTTCACAAATATCAAAGCTAAATCAGTCTATTAAATTATTAAGTAAAAATACTTTAATATTTATAGATCAGGAGGGTGGCATAGTTAATAGATTTAAAAACTTTAAAGAATTTAACTTTCCAGACAATTTTGATCTTTATAAAATTTATTTAAAATATCCCTCACTTGCAAAACAGTTAGTCTTTTTAAAATCTTTTATAACCTCATTTTACCTTAAGAGACTATATTTTGATGTAAACACAGTCCCAGTTCTAGATATCCCAACTAAAAATACAATTCAAATGATAAAAAAAAGAACCTTTGGCCCTAATATCAACATCAATATCACTCTTCAAAATATTTATTTAGAAAATTTATTTAACTTTGGATTAATTCCCTTAATGAAACATATACCTGGACATGGTGTTACAAATAAAGATTCACATTTAACAATGCCAATATCAAATTTAAGTAATAGATCTCTTAGCAATCACATAAATATTTTTAAGCACTTTAATACATTACCCTTAGCTATGACAGCACACATTAAATATTTGTCATGGGATCAAAAGTATATTGCAACTTTTTCTAAAATTATAATTAATGAAATCATTAGAAATAAAATTGGATTTCAAGGTTTGATTATGACTGATGATCTAGTAATGAATGCAAATACTTATGATATCGAAGAGTCTATTAACCTATCAAATAACTCAAGCATAGACATTATGTTAGATTGTAGTTCTAATTGGAGTAAATATTCAAAAATAATTGATACTTTTAATGTGTCTAAAAACTATACAAGATTTTATAAACTCAAAATGTTGAAAAAATATAACCCTAGAATAAATATAGAATCTATTAATATTAATCAGTACCATCATTTGTATAATCAATTAGTAAGAACTCATGGAATCTAACTTAAATATTGATATTAAAGATTTTAATGGTCCTTTAGATGTTCTTCTTGAGCTAGTGCACAAAAATAAATTTGATTTAAAAAACCTGCCAATACTTAGTCTTTGTAATCAATATATTGCTTTTATTGTAGATTTAAAAAAAGTTAGCATAGAAATTGCATCAGAATACTTACTTATGGCAGCTATTATGGTTTTTTTAAAATCTAAATACCTTGTAAACAAAGATAAAGAAGAGGATGTAAAGAAAGTTACAAGGTTCTTAACAAATCGACTAACCATTCTTGAAATGGTTAATCAAAATAGTAAAAAATTGTTTGACCTACCGAAGTTTAAGCAGGAGTTCTTCCCTAATACCCAAAAACATAAATTAAAAATAGAAAAAAACTTTATCATTAAAGATAAGCTTATTGATCTTCTAAAAGCATATGCTAATATTCATAAAAGAAATCAACAATATACTCTTAAATTTAGTTCCTCAAAATTATTTACAATCAAAGATGGACAGAACGTTATTTCAAAAGAAATCCTATCCAATCAAGATTGGTTTACATTAAGAAGCTTAATACCTGATAATTTAAGATCCGATATTTTAAATAAATCATTTTTTTCTAGTACTTTTAATGCAAGTCTCCACATGGCAAAAGAAGATAAAAATGAAGAAAAAAAAATAGTTATCAAGCAATCTTTACCTTTTTCTGATATATACTTAAAAAAAGATGAGTGAAACATCTCAAAAAATAGAAGCTTTAATATTCGCTTCAAGTAAACCTGTTTCAGAAAATGAAATTAAAAAAAGGTTAGATCTTCATGAGGATATTACTGAAGTTATGTCAAATTTAGAGACTGCCTATCAACACAGAGGAATTAACTTAAAAAAAATTTCAAATAAATGGATTTTTTTAACAAATACAGAAGTAAGTGACATATTTCATGAAAAAAAAGAAATCCAAAAAAGACTTTCAAAACAAGCTATAGAAACTCTGGCTATTGTCGTTTACCACCAACCTATAACTAAATCAGAAATTGAAAGCATAAGAGGGGTTGTGATTGGTCAGGGAATATTCGATCAACTAATGGAATTTGGATGGATCGCTCCAGGTGGCCGTAAAGAAGTTCCTGGTAGACCAATTCTGTGGGGAACTACTGATGATTTTCTTCTTCATTTTGGTTTAGGCACACTAGATAACTTACCTGGTATTGAGGAAATGAAAAATTCTGGAATTTTAGATGAAAATTTTGCTTCAATGAATATTCAAGAAGTAACTGATGATTTGAACAAAGATGACGCTTTTATAGATGATGATGAAGAAACTGAAACTTTAGATGAATTTTCAAAAAGCCAATTAAATCAAAATAATGATACTTGATATCAAAGACCTTCATCATTCTTTTGGTGAAGTAAATGCTATTAATAAATTAAGTTTTTCTATAGAACAAAATTCAATAGTTTCTATTTTAGGTCCTTCTGGTTGTGGAAAAACTACTTTAATTCGTTTAATAGCTGGTTTGGAAGAAGTTCAAACGGGAGAAATTTTCTTCGAAGATAAGTTGGTTGCAAATGTAAAATTTAACACACCACCTGAAGAAAGATCAATATCCTATGTGTTCCAAGACTTTGCATTATTTCCTCATATGACTGTTAAAGAAAATATTAGTTTTGCCGCTAGTTCTAAAATAAATAAAAAACAATTAATAGACCAAGTTATACAATTATCAAAAGTAGAGAGTTTTCTGAATAAATACCCTCATACTCTTAGCGGGGGAGAACAGCAAAGAGTCGCATTAGCAAGATCAATAGCAGTTCAACCAAAACTATTACTTTTGGATGAACCTTTCTCAGATTTAGATACAAACTTAAAACGTGAAATTATTGATGATACGCTTCACTTAATTAACAGCCTAGACTCCTCTGCAATTGTAGTTACTCATAATGCAGAAGAAGCCATGTTCTTAAGTGATTTTATTGTTGTAATGGAAAAAGGAAGAATAGTTCAAATTGGAAAACCTCACGATATTTACTTTAAACCATCTAATGTTTATGTAGCCTCTCTTTTTGGAGAAGTAAATATTTTTGAGTCAATTATCAAAAATAAAAAATGTAATACCCCACTAGGTCTACTAGAGGCAAATAATTTTAGAGATAATCAAAAAGTTAATGTAGTTGTAAGGCCAGAGGCCATAAAATTGAATGTAGAGAAATCTCCAGTTGCAAATCCTAACTCAGGTGTTGTTGTTGATTCTAAATTTTTAGGCAATAACGCTATTGTTCATATGACTGTCATTGATAGTGATAATAACAAACATCATATACATAGTAAGTTAATTGGAGAATTTTTACCTTCTCCTGCTAGTTCAGTTTCTTTTTCTTTAGATTTAAATCATGTATTTATTTTTCCTAGATAACATATTAATTATATAGTAATATTAATAAATGGGCACATTTAGCATTTGGCATTGGATAATAGTATTAATTATAGTCCTTCTATTATTTGGAAAAGGTAAAATACCATCTTTAATGGCTGACATGGCAAAAGGTATTAAGTCTTTTAAAAGTAATATGGCCGAAGATGAGAAACCTACCAACCCAGATCAAGATAACCCAGATAATCAAAATAAGGACCAGTAATGTTTTCTTTAGGTTGGATGGAGATATCCATCGTCCTAATTATAACAGTAATAGTAGTAGGTCCTAAAGAAATACCAACTGTAATTAAATTCATTAAAGGAATAACTTCAAGTTTAGGAAAACTCTCTAGAGAGTTTAAATCAACTGTTAATGAAATATCTCACTTAGAAGAAGTAAAAGATATTAAAAAAGAAATTTTAGAAACAAAAGAGTCAGTAGTTAAAGAAGGAAAAGAGTTGGATGAATTTATTGAAAAAAGTAATGATGAAATAATGAAAGATGAAAAAAAATGACTGAAGTTGAAAGTTCAATGAATTTCTTTGATCATATAAAGGAGTTAAGACAAAAATTATTATATGTCATAATTTTCTTTCTAATAACATTCATTGTTT
Organism: uncultured Alphaproteobacteria bacterium; assembly: GCA_902601865.1. Taxonomy (GTDB): domain Bacteria; phylum Pseudomonadota; class Alphaproteobacteria; order HIMB59; family HIMB59; genus HIMB59. The sequence continues at coordinate 60,552 of CACKOX010000005.1, forward strand.
CTTTTTATTTCTCACAATCAATATTTGAATTTCTAGCTAAGCCTTTAACTTCTATTTTAGGAGAGGGTAATGGATTAATTTATACTGCCTTACAAGAGGCATTTTTAACAAATGTTAAAGTTGCATTTTTCACAGCTGCTTTTATTTCATTTCCTTTTTTGTCAATTCAGATTTGGTCTTTTGTATCCCCAGGATTACTTAAAAAAGAAAAACAAATTTCATTACCAACTTTGGTAGCTATTCCGTTTTTATTTGTTTTAGGTGCCGCGGTTGTTTATTATGTAATATCTCCTGTAGCTTGGAAATTTTTTTTGAGTTTTCAAAGTTCCCAAGCAGATGGAATTAATATTACTCTTCAAGCTAAAATGAATGAGTATTTGTCATTAATGATGACATTCATATTCGCTTTCGGATTAGCATTTCAATTACCTGTAATTTTACTTCTACTTGTAAAATTTGGTGTACTTACTATAGAACAACTAGTTTCTTTTAGAAAATATGCGATTGTTTTATCATTTGTATTTGCTGCAATAGTGACACCTCCTGATCCATTTTCACAAATTTCTCTAGCGTTACCTATAATAATTTTGTATGAAATATCTATTCTGGTATCTAGATTTATGGCTAAGCGACAAAATAAAAAGGATGAAAATAGTAAGTAAAAACTTTTATGCACGATATTAATTTTATTAGAGAAAATCCTGATTTATTTGATGAATTATTAAAGAAGAGAAATATAACTTCAAAATCTAGTGAAATTATTTCTTTAGATGCTGATAAAAGAAGTATCTTAACAAAATCCCAAGAATTACGAGCTGAAAGAAAAAGTTTATCTTCTTCATTTTCAAAGCTGAATGAAAGTGAAAAGAGCGATCTTCAAAAAAAAGTTCAATTAATAAAAAATGAAATAGATGAGATTGAAAATAAAATTTTCAAGATAGATGAGCAACTCAAAAATATTCTATCTAGCCTACCAAATCTTCCACATAAAGATGTACCAGTGGGTGAAGATGAGTCATCAAATATA
>CACKOX010000006.1 GCA_902601865.1 uncultured Alphaproteobacteria bacterium
ATAACTTTTCCGGCACTTAGTACTTTATATTTAGGAACATCTTCACAAAAATCTTTAACATATTGATCGACAGGATTTGCTACAATTTCTTCTGGTGTTCCTACTTGGGATATCTCACCATCTTTCATAATAGCAATATGATCTCCCATTTTTATAGCCTCTAAAAAATCATGAGTAATAAAAACCATAGTTCTTTGTAATTTTTTTTGAATGTCTAAAAGTTCATCTTGCATTTCCCTTCTAATAAGAGGGTCTAAAGCTGAAAAAGGTTCATCGAATATCAATATTTCAGGTTCAACCGCCATAGCACGGGCTAAACCAACTCTTTGTTGCATACCCCCAGATAACTCTCTTGGATAGTTATTGTGCCATCCTTTTAAACCAACAAGATTTAAAGACTCCATTGCCTTGTCTAGCCTATCTTGTTTTTTTTCTCCTCTAATCTCTAATCCATAAGAAATGTTTTCAAGCACAGTTCTGTGTGGGAAAAGTCCAAAGTGTTGGAATACCATGCTCATTTTATTTCTTCTAAGATCTAATAAGCTATTTCTGTTAATCTTGGTAACATCTGTGTCATCAATAATTACAGATCCCGAAGTAGGTTCAATTAATCTTGTCAAACATCTCACTAAAGTTGATTTACCACTTCCTGAAAGACCCATGACAACAAAAGTTTCTCCTTTTTGTATAGAGAAACTTACATCCTTTACAGCAACTACATGTCCTGTTTTTTCTTGAACTTCATCTCTAGTTAAATTTGGATCAAGATTTTCTAATATTTTCTTTTCATCACTTCCAAAAATTTTCCATATATTTGAGCAAATAATCTTATCCATAGTAAACCAAATTGTTGATATTATATTGTGAATTAATACTATTAAAATAAAATTATTTTTATTAATTTAATAATTAAGTATTAATATAATTAAGTAATGTCTTTAGATCAAAATTCAGGTGTAAATAAAAAGCTGAATAAAAATATTATCTTATATTTAAGTATTTTTATTATTGGAGCTATTGCTTATTATCTTTCAATTACGAACGAAGATCCAACTGTTTTTCCTAAATCTATTACTGATGAATTTAAATTCACTGCATGGATAAATGCTGGTGAAGATTATTTAAAAGATAATTATAGATGGATAACAAGATTATTTGCATCATTTTTACAGGCTGGTTACATGGCATTAGAAAATTTTTTCGTTGACTCCCCATGGATTTTAATAATGTCCTTGATGACTCTCCCTGCATTAGCTTATGGGGGCATAAGATTAGCTTTATTTTGTATATTCACAGTTTATTTTTGGGGTGCTGTTGATATGTGGGAGGTCTCAATGCAAACTTTAGCCTTGATGGGACTATCAGTAATTTTGTCTGTAATTTTAGGAGTAATTCTGGGAATATTTAGTTCACAAAGTGATAGATTTGAAAATTTTCTTAAACCTATCTTAGATACAATGCAGGTTATGCCTGCTTTTGTTTATTTATTCCCTGCTATGTTCTTTTTTGGAATAGGAGGTGCTCCTGCAATACTAGCTACATTAATTTACGCTATGCCACCAATTATAAGATTAACTAATTTAGGTATCAGACAAGTATCAAAAGAAACAATTGAGTCAGCTGAATCATTTGGTTCAAACAAGTATCAACTTTTATTTAAAATTAAAATTCCGATGGCTTTACCAAGTATTATGATGGGCGTTAATCAAACAATAATGATGGCATTGGCATTAGTTGTCCTTGCAACATTTATTGGTGCTGAAGGTCTAGGTGGTCAAGTATGGCAGGCTATAAGAAAATTAGATGTAGGATGGGCTATGGAAGGAGGCCTATGTATTTTATTTATGGCAATAATGTTTGATAGATTAAGTAGTGCAATAAGCAAAGATAAAGAAACTTTACCAAATGATGTTGAAAAATTTTACTTACTACCTCAAAATCTACAAAGATACCCCTTAGCTAATTTAATAGAATTACCATTGAGAATTATAGTCAAACTTACACATTTAATTTTTTCAAATATTATCAATATCTTTGCAAGTTTTTTTGATAGCTCAATTTCTATCTTCAATAAGTCATATTCTGGCATAATTAAAAATTTCATGAACCAAAGATATTTTTTATTTTCTTCATTATTAATATTTTTTTTCATTTATATATTTGATGCATATTTTTTTGCTATTGGAACATTTCCAGAAACTTGGACTATCGAAATACAAAAACCGATAGAAAATACTGTAAAGGCTATGACTCTTGATCCTGGTTTTATTTCATTTGCAAAAGGTTTAAAATACTTCATTTATTTATATCTACTTAAACCCTTAAATGCATTCCTTACACAAATACCTTGGTGGTATACGATGGTTGTATTTATAATTATAGGTTATGTAACTGTAGGATTAAGATTTGCAACAATTACTGCAATATTATTAGCTTTCATAGGGGCTACTGGAATGTGGATGCATTCAATGATCACTCTATCTTCTGTATTGGTTTCTGTCTTAATTTGCTTTGTTATAGGAGTGCCGTTGGGCGTGTTAGCCTCTTACAATAAATGGTACAGAGACATACAAAATGTAGTTTTAGATGCTATGCAAACTCTGCCATATTTTTGCTATTTAATTCCTGTTTTAATGTTCTTTGGGGGCAATATTGTTTCTGCTGTTATTGCAACTGTAATTTACTCTGTCCCACCAATTATAAGGCTAACTGCTCTCGGTTTATCACAAGTATCAGGTGGTTATTCTGAAGTTTCAAAATCTTTTGGTGGAACGGGTATCCAAACATTAAACAAGGTAAAATTCCCATTAGCTGTACCTAGTCTTGTGATGGGCTTCAATCAAACTGTTATAATGGCATTTGCTATGCAAATTGTTACTCCTTTAATTGGAGGTAAAGGACTTGGTCTTCAAGTATTTAATGCTCTTCAAAGATCTGATACAGGTAGAGGTCTATCAGCTGGTTTAGCTATTGTACTTCTTGCTATTATCATAGATAGAATTACTCACGCCTGGACTAAAAAACAAAGACAAGCACTTGGACTAGATCAGTCTTAATGAATATAAAAAAAGATCTACCCCTAACTAGTTCACATTGGGGGACTTACAGAGCTAAAGTGAAGGATGGTAAAGTTGAAGAATTAATTGGATGGGAAAATGATAATGACCCTTCTCCCATAGGTTCCGGAATCGTAGATGTTCACAATCATCATACACGTATAGACTCACCTATGATTAGAAAAAGTTGGAAGGATAAAGGACCAGGTTCAAATAATAATTTAAGAGGGACTGAGCCTTTTATTGCTATTTCTTGGGATGAAGCAGAGAAAATCGTAGCTAATGAATTAAATAGAGTTAAAAATAATTTTGGTAATTCATCTATCTTTGGAGGATCTTATGGTTGGGCAAGTGCTGGTAGATTTCATCATGCTCAAAGTCAACTTCATCGTTTTTTAAACTGTATTGGAGGGTATACAAGATCTAAATATACCTACAGTTTTGCTGCAGCGGAGGCGATGGTTCCTCATATATTGGGAAGTTATAGAACTTACCTTGATACATGTACTAGTTGGGATTCAATTGAGGAAAATACAGAATTATTTTTATGTTTCGGAGGAGTCCCTTTAAAAAATGGACAGATAGCTCAAGGTGGAACTGGAAGTCACTATCAAAAAGAAAAACTTATTCGTTCAGCAGATGCAGGAATAAAATTTGTAAACTTTAGTCCATTAAAAAGTGATTTATTAGATCAAATTAATGGCGAGTGGCTAGCATTAAGACCTAATACTGATGTCGCTATAATGATGGGCCTTGCACACACGCTATATAAAGAAAATTTATATGATGTTGAATTTATTAAAAAATACACTGAAGGTTTTGATATATTTCTTCCTTATCTACTTGGAGATATTGATGGAACACCTAAGGACGCTAATTGGGCATCAGATATTAGTGAAATTTCATCTGATAAAATTATTTCTTTAGCAAAGGAGATGTCATCAAAACGAACTATGATATCTGTCAGTTGGTCCTTAACAAGGCAAGATCATGGTGAGCAACCCTTTTGGACTGCAATTATGTTAGCATCCATGCTAGGTCAGATAGGTTTGCCTGGTGGTGGTTTTGGATTTGGTTATAGTGCAACTAACCACATCGGGGGTCAATTTTCTATCATACCTGGTGCAGCATTCCCACAAGCCCAAAATAAAATTGATGATTTTATTCCTGTTGCAAGAATTAGTGATTTACTTTTAAACCCAGGTGAAAATTTTGATTTTGATGGTAAAGAATACAAATATCCTGATATAAAGTTGATTTATTGGGCAGGAGGAAACCCTTTTCATCATCATCAAGACTTAAATAGACTTCTACAAGCTTGGCAAAAACCGGAAACAATTATTTCTAATGAATGGTGCTGGAATTCCTTAGCTAAATATTCTGATATTGTTCTCCCTTGTACCACTTCACTTGAGAGACAAGATATAATGCTCACACCTCGCGATCCTTATGTTGTTTCAATGTCAAAATTAGTTGAACCTTTTGGTCTCGCAAAAAATGATTTTGATATTTTTAGAGGAATAGCAAATAAAATGGGTGTTGAGAAAATTTTTACAGAGGATAGAGATGAAGAAGAATGGCAGAAATGGATTTATCAAGAAACATCTACTAAATCTAAATCATCTAACATAAATTTTCCAAGTTATGAGGAGTTTAGAAATTTAGGTTGGTTCAAAGTATCACCCCCTAAGGAAAATACATTAATGTTAAAAGATTTTAGAAATGATCCATTAAATAATCCTTTATCTACTCCCAGTGGAAAAATAGAAATATTCTCAAAAACAGTTGATAGTTTTAAATATGACGACTGTCCAGGACATCCTACTTGGTTAGAACCTTGTGAGTGGTTAGGAAATAAAAATAATTACCCTTTACATTTAATATCAAATCAACCAAAAAATAAATTACATAGTCAAATGGACCACGGCAGTTATAGTAAATCTTTTAAAATCAAAGATCGTGAACCCATTGAAATGCATCCCGATGATGCAAGTAGTCGTGGAATAAATCATGGAGATATTGTTAAACTTTATAATGACAGAGGTTCTTGTTTAGCTGGAGTAAATATAAATGACAAAATACGTACTGGTGTAGTCCAAATGAGTACGGGTGCATGGTACGATCCTGAAAATCCCAAAAATAAAAATACGTTATGTAAACATGGCAATCCTAATGTACTCACAAAAGATAAGGGTACCTCGAAACTTGGTCAAGGACCTATAGCACATTCTTGTCTTGTTGAAATTGAGTTAGTGAAGGATACTATCTCACCTGTTACTGCTTATAATCCTCCTGAAATTATTCGTAATAATAAAAAAATATTAAGACAGTCATAAGATATATGGGAAATTTACAAGAAGAAATTGATTTAAAAAAAACTATAGAAATTAGTGCCCGTAGATTTGAAGAGTCACCATATATTGAGAGAACTCAAACATCAAATATGGTTAGAGGTGTTTATGCAGGTCGATACTTTCCAATGAAGATTGATGAAGATCCATCTGAAAAATATTGGTTATTAAGACAAAAGGCTCTTATATTTGATGTTCCAGAAAAACCCATAGAAATCTCTGGAAAAGACTCTGTTTCTTTTTTAAATAAAGTCTTAACAAGAGAAATATCGACAACAAAAAAAGGTAGAGGCTATTATGCACTTGCATGTACGCCACAAGGTGGGATATTTATGGATGGCGTCTTATTTAGATTTTCTGAAAATAAGTTTTGGTATGTCCAAGCAGATGGTCCATTTGAAGATTGGTTGTTAGCTCATAGCTCTAATTACGATATAAAAATTAAAGATCCTAAATCTAGAGTTCTTCAAATACAGGGGCCTGCATCAATTGAAATTATGAATGCTGCATCAAATGGCAAGATTGATGAAAACATGTCTTACTTCAGTTCTGATTTCTTTGATCTTGGTGGTCAAGAACTTTATGTCTCCAGAACTGGTTTTACTAATGAACTTGGTTTTGAGATTTTTTCAGATGGTTTTAAAACTGATCATTTAGCTTTGTGGGATCATCTAATTGAATGTGGTAAACCCTACGGTATGCAATTTTCTGCTTCAAGAGCCATGACTATTAGAAGAATAGAAGGAGGTATTTTTGGTAATTTAACTGACATTGATACAACCATGACTCCTTTTGAGGCTGGTCTTGATTATTTTGTAAATATGGATAAAGATTTTATTGGAAGAGATGCACTAATCAATAAAGATAAAAGAACATGTCTGTTTGGAATAACTTGTAAATCAGCTATTCCATCAGCTAAAAGTAAAATTAAATATAACGGAATAGATATAGGCTACATAACAGCAGGTGTTCCATCACCGACACTTCAACAAGGTATTGGCTACGTAAGATTTTATAAACCTGGTGATTGGAAAGATAAAGAAGTAGAAATATTGCTGCCGGATAAATCTTCACATAAGGGAATTATTGTTGATTTACCATTTTATGATAAAGAAAAAAAAATTGTTAAAGGAATAGATAGATCAATTCCTTCCAAACCTGATAATATTTCTTTTGATGCTAAATAATTTACTTAAAAATAAAAAAATCATTATATCTGCAGGAGCTTCAGGTATAGGTCTAGCATCTGTAAAATTATTATTGTCTCAAGGTGCTACAGTTTATACCTGTGACATTGATAAAAAACACATTAACAAACTGAAAAGACACTCAAAGTTTAATAAAAAATTATTTATCTTTGAATGTGACGCTTCTAAAGAAATTGAAGTTAAACATTTGCTTAAACATATTTCAAATAAAACTAACAAAATAGATGGTTTGATAAATAATATAGGTATTGCTGGACCTACAGCTCCCTTAGATAAAATTAATTCTGATGATTGGGAAAAGACTTTACATATAAATGTTAATAGTCATTTTTATTTTACTAAATATGCAATACCATTGATTAAAAAATCAAAATTTGGGTCGGTAGTTAATATTTCTTCTACTGCGGGAATTGATGGCTTTCCAAATAGATCTCCGTATGCAGCTAGTAAATGGGCTTTAATAGGTATTACTAAAACTTTAGCAATGGAATTAGGAAAATTTAATATTCGAGTTAATGCTATATGCCCAGGATCTGTTAAAGGCTCTAGAATGAATAGAGTAATAAAAGCTAAAGCCAAAATTTTAAATCAATCTATTAAATTAATTGAAAAAGATTTTGTATCAATGAGCTCTTTAAAACAGTGGGTATACGAAGAGGACATTGCAAAAATGTGCTCCTTTTTAATTTCTAATGACTCACTCAGAGTTTCTGGTCAAGTGATCTCAGTTGATGGTAATACTGAGAGAATGGATTAATTTTTATTAAGTTTTAAATATTCACGAGTTTCTTCAGGGCTCATTATAGAGGAACCTAATTCATGAACTATGTTAATCGCCTTTTCAACTAACTGCGGGTTAGTTGCAAGTTTTCCTTTTGATAGATATAAATTGTCTTCAAGACCAACTCTTGGATTGCCACCAAGTAAAACAGTTTGTGCAACAAATGGCATTTCATTTCTTGAAATTGCAAAACCAGACCAAATTGCATTTTTAGGCATGACATCTAACATTGCAATCATAGCTGATGTTTTAGCTGGTGCTCCCCATGGAATACCCAAACACATTTGATATAATGGTGGATCACTAAGAAGACCCTCTTCATAAAGTTGTGCACCAAACCACATGTTACCTAAATCAAAAGCCTCAACTTCAGGTTTAACACCAATTTCTTTTAATCGCTTAGCTGCTTTTCTTAAATCATTGGGTGTGTTAACTGCTAATACTGAGCTATCACCAAAATTTAAGGTTCCAGCATCAAGTGTGCAAATTTCTGGAAGCAACTCTTCTACATGAGATATTCTCTCCATAATATTGGCCATATCAGTATAAGGCCCAAAATCCATTGGGTTTTCTCCTTCACCAATATCTAAATCTCCACCCATACCTGTTGTAAGATTAATAACTACATCAGTATTACTTGATCTAATAATTTCAACTACCTCTTTATAAAATTCAAATTTTCGGCTTGGTGTTCCATCTTCCTCTCTGACATGAATATGAACTATAGAGGCACCAGCTTGAGCAGACTCTATTGCAGAATTGGCAATTTGTTTTGGCGTCTTAGGAAGATCAGGGTGTTTTGAAGCAGTATCACCAGAACCGTTTACTGCACATGTAATAAAGACTTTATTTTTCATAATTATCAATATTATTACACTAGATTAGTTAATAATATCAAATTTTTAACTAAATTATAACTATTGATGAATAAATTGCATATGTACTTTTTAATTTATTTGGTAAAATAGTTTACTTAATGGGAGGAATAATCAATGAGATTATCTAAAACAATAATTACTTTTATTCTATCCTCTATTCTTTTTACTGCAACATTCAGTAAAGCTAATGCAGAAAAATTATTAGCTGCTATTGCTGACTGGACTGGTGGAGAGATTTCATGTCAAGTTGCTGTAAGCATCCTTGAAGATGAATTGGGATACGAGATTGATAGAATAGTATTCGCCTCAGGTACAGGCCTTTGGGAAGCTATAGCTGCTGGAGATATTGATTTTGCATGTGAATCATGGCCTAGTTATGCTGAAGCAGATGAAGTCATGTTAAATGGCGACCTTATTCACGGTGGAGAAGTTAAAATGACATACAGTGGTGACGGAAGTGTTAAGCTTCTTGGAACTGTAGGTATTACAGGTATGTCAGATTACTATGTTCCAAAATATTGGGCAGATGCACACCCAGATTTTTCTGGTTTTGCTGATTTGAATAAATACAAATCTGATTTTGCGACTATGGAAAGTGGTGATAAGGGCAGATTAATTGGTTGTCCAGTTGCTGGTTGGAACTGTCACGATCAAAAAAGACTTGACCTTCTTGGTTTAGATTTTGTTGCTGATGAATTAGGAACAGAAACAGCCGCACTAGCTGAAGCTCAAGGTATGTATGATAGAGGTGAACCTTTCTTAATGTATCTTTGGGAGCCACATTGGTTCTTTGGTGTTAATGAATTAGTTGGAGTAAAATTAGCTCCAAATCAAGCCTGTGATACGTTTACAGAGGCAAACAACTGGGAAACATGTGGTGCTGACTATTGGCCAGCTACAGGTTGGGCTGTTGACTATCCAATGAACTACGGTAATCCTGATACATTTGCAAAACCTGAAAATCAAAAAGCTTTAGAGTTTTTTGGTAAAATGGCGTTATCTAATGCTGATCAAGCAGCAATGCTCGTTCAAGTTCGTGAAGGCGGAGAACTTAATGATGTAGTAGCAGAATGGAAAGCTAATAATAAATCTACATGGGAGAAGTGGTTACCATAATTGTTGGATAACCAAAAATTCCTATTTTAATTTTTAGGTCCTGCTTAACGCAGGACCTACAAGCCACTTTCTTTAAAAAACTTGATTAACTTTGACCAATTCACTTTATTCAAATCTAATTGAACCGAATTTAAACAATAATAATACTTTTTTAGTATTAGACGATAGAACTGAGATTTCTTATAAAGATTTTATTTCACTATCATCAAAAATTTCTCATAAATTAACTAATCTAGGTTTAAAAAGTGGAGATCATATACTTGTTAAATCACCTAAATGTAAAGAGACATTATCTCTTTATTTATCATCAATTCTGACTGGATCAGTTTTTTTTCCCCTTAATTCAAATTACACTTTAAACGAAACTATTTATTTTATTGAAGACTCAAAACCATCTTTCTTAATTTGTGAAAGCTCAGAGGTTGAGAGTATTAAACCAATTTGTGATAATATTGGGTGTAAAATTTTATCATTAAATGCAAATGGAGAAGGGGAAGTTACCAATAATTTAGATAGTTTAGATGGTTTTTTTAAACCAAATACTAGACTAAATGAGGATTTAGCTGCACTTCTGTATACATCAGGAACTACTGGTAAGCCAAAAGGTGCCATGCTAACTCATCAAAATTTAGTATCAAATGCTCATCAGCTAATAAATTTGTGGAATATTGATTCGAGTGACACTCTTATCCATTCTCTTCCCATCTATCACACTCATGGATTATTTGTTGCTATAAACACTTCTATGATGAGCGGTGCTACTATCAGATTTATTAAAAATTTTAATATAGATTTAGTAATTGAGGCGTTTAGGTATTCCACTCTTATGATGGGAGTACCTACTTTTTATACAAGATTGATCAAAGATAAAAGGGTAGATAAATCACTAACAAAAAATATGAAATTATTTATTTCAGGTAGCGCTCCTCTATTAACTGAAACACATCAAGATTTTTATAATATTACTGGTCATCAAATATTAGAGCGTTACGGCATGACTGAAACAAATATGAATACTTCTAATCCTTTTGATGGAAAAAGAAAAGCTGGATCAGTAGGTAAGCCTTTAAAAGATATAAGTATAAGAATTAATAAAACTAAAAGCGACAAAGATACAGTGCTTAGTAAAATTGGTATGATTGAAATTAAAGGTCCTAATGTTTTTAAAGGCTATTTAAATAATCCTGAAAAAACTCAAGAGGCGTTTACTAAAGATGGGTATTTTATTACAGGTGATATTGGTTACTTTGATAAAGATGGATACTTATTTATATCAGGTAGAAATAAAGATCTAATTATAAGTGGTGGTTTTAATGTATACCCTAAAGAAATAGAAGATGTAATCAATCAACATAAATCTGTAATAGAGTCTGCTGTATTTGGTATAAAAGATAATGATTTAGGCGAAGTTCCTATAGCAGCAGTAGTTATGATTAATAATAATACGGAAATAAAAGATCTTTCTATATTTGTAGAAAATAATCTAGTTAAATATAAAACTCCAAAGAGGTATATAGTATTAAATGAACTCCCAAAAAACGTAATGGGAAAAGTGCAAAAAAATATCTTAAAAGATAAATATTCTTAAACTTTAAATTATAATATATAAAATAAATATGTCTTCTGCTGTAATTTTTGGTGGTACTGGTCTCGTTGGAAGTTATTTAATTAAAACTTTAATTAAAGATGAATATTATACTAAAGTTAAAGTATTCACTCGGTCAGAAATCAATATTACAAATTCAAAGTTAGAAATTATTAATACAAATTTTGATAACCTTGAAGAGGTTAAAGATTTAATACTAGCTGATAGTTGCTTTTTTTGTATAGGTACAACAAAAAAAAATTCTCCTAATAAAGATGACTATCAGAAAGTTGAACTCGAATTACCAAAAAAAATTGCTCAAATTTGTAAAAAAAACTCAATAAAATCATATGTTTTCGTATCATCTGGTTTTGCAAACTCTGAAAATAAAGGAGAATATTTAAGATTTAAGGGTTTAGTTGAGGAAGAATTAAAACGATTAGATTTTGACAATCTTGGTATCTTGAGGCCATCTTTTTTATTAGGAGAAAGAAAACAGTTTAGAATTGCAGAGAAAATAGGAATACCTATTTTTAAATTATTAACACCATTATTTATCGGACCACTTAAAAAAATGAGACCAATTCACGCCAATACTGTAGCTAAAGCAATGTCCAATATTGTAAAGAAAAATTTAGATCAAGTAATATATGAGTCTGATGAAATAGTAAAAATCAGTTAATTTAATATTAATTAAACTTATGATAAATGAATAAACTTAATGTTGTTTATAATCAGAACTATGATATTCCCTTGCCAAGCGGTCACAGGTTTGTGGGTACAAAATTTTCTGACCTATATAATTTTATTAAAGACTCTAATCTATTTAAAGATTTGATTATTCATCAAAGTGTATCTGCACCTATAAAAGATGTTCAAAATGTTCATGATAGTGAATATGTAATGAATGTTAAAAAAGGTAATCTATTAAGAGATCAAGAGAGAAGAATAAATTTACCTTGGAGCGAGAGATTAGCCATGAGATCTTTTTTAGCAATACAAGGTACACTACAAACATCTTATTTAGCTTTAGAAAATGGCGTAGCATGTCATTTGGCAGGGGGAACACATCATGCTTTTAAAGATTGTGGATCTGGTTTTTGTGTATTTAACGATTTAGCCTTTGCTTCAATAAACTTACTAAATCAACAAAAAGTTAATAAAATATTAATCTTAGATTTAGATGTCCATCAAGGTGATGGTACAGCTTCAATTTGTCAAAATATTGATGATATTTTTACATGTTCTATACACTGTAAAAACAATTTTCCTTTTGATAAACAAACAAGCGATTTAGATATACCTATCGATGACGGTATAGGAGATGATGAATATTTAAATATCCTTAAAAACACTCTTGATCGAGTGGATGCAAAGTTTGAACCTGATATTGTATTTTATGATGCAGGAGTTGATGTTCACTATAATGATGATCTCGGAAACTTAAACCTTACTAATGAGGGTTTAAAAAAAAGAGACGGAATTGTATGCAATTATTTTAAGGATAAGAAAATACCCCTATGCACGGTTATTGGTGGTGGTTACAGTAAAAGCAGAAAAGAGTTAGCCTCGAGGCACTTCTCTATATTTAATACTGTATTTGAAGTTTATTTATGATTTTTTGAATTAACCCTTTGAATCAACCCAAAAATTATTGCTATAGCTAATAGAATCTTTAGAAACTCACTATATAAAAAGGGCATTAAACCAACAGTAACTGCTTGTTCAAAACCTATAAAGAACGATAGGTGACTTAAACCACATAAAAATATTATAAGAGCACCAATAAAAATTGTCAGAGATAATTTAATTAAATTAGTGCTTACTTCCTTATTGAAAATGAAAGAAATGAAGAAGGCAGCAACTACCATGCCGTATAAAAACCCGAAAGTAGGAGAGAATATATAACCAATTCCTCCACCATTGGCAAAAATAGGTAAACCAAGTGTACCTAAAACTACATAAATAAAAGTTGAGTAAAATCCAACCATTCCCATTGAAGCTGCAATGAAATAAACCACGAGAGTTTGTAATGTCATTGGTACAGGGTAAAAAGGAATTGAAATCTTTGATGATACAGTAAGTAAAATCACTCCTAATATAGTTAAATAGTATTTGGAGAAGAAATGGGTACCAAAAATATTTTCTGAAATTGTTCTACTCATTTAATTTTATCTTACTTTATCTTCGTCCTTATAAAATCTTGGATCAAATTCATCTAATTTGATACCTCTAAATGTCTTGTAAAATGAACCAAATTTATAACTACCAAGCTGTTCTAAAGGTGTGCTTGTAAATTTAGCTTTGGCTTCTTCTTCTGATTCAGCCTCAATAGTGACTTGAAAGTCGTATGACATGGTCATATCGATAACAAATTTTCTCATAAGTAACCTCCTAGTTTTTAAATACCTTAAATATCATTAAAAAAGCTCATTTGAACTAAAAAAATATAAAAATATTGATAAATAATACGTATTGGGATTGTTAAAATCTTTGATATAAAATTGATAATTATGGATAAAAAATTGCAATAATAAATGGACCAAATCTTGAAATGTTAGGTAAGCGCAAAGAGAGTGTTTATGGAAATTTCACCTTAAAAGACTTAGAAAATGAGTTACTTAAAGAGTCAGAGTCACTTGGCTGTAGCCTTGATTTTTACCAAAGCAATATTGAAGGTGAAATAATAAATAAAATAAACGGTCTTGATGAGTCATATGTTGGAATTATCATAAATCCAGGCGGTCTTACTCATACCTCAGTTTCATTGCACGACTCATTAGAAATTAAATCAATTTTGAAAATCGAAGTTCATCTATCTAATATATACTCAAGGGAGGACTTCAGAAGAAAGTCTTTAATAGCCCCAGCCTGTGATTGTTCAATTATTGGTATGGGAAAAGACGGATTTATTTATGCGTTAAGATATTTAACAAAAAAGCTCTAATACAATAATTTTTTTATAAATTCTCTTTTTTTTTTCATAATTCTTTAATATTTTTTCCTTAAGTTATACACAAGCAATCTGTTCAAGAGTTAAAATATTATAATATAATGTTAGCTCAGGAACATTTCTATAGGAGGATATAATGAAAAAACTAATTAGTATTTTTGTACTTTTAGTTTCTTTTGCATTCACATCAAACAGTTACAGTAAAACCGAAATTCATTGGTGGTATGGTAATAGTGGTTTTTTAGGTGATGTAATCATAGAAATAGCTAATAGATTCAACGACTCACAAGATGAATATATGGTTATTCCTACGGGTAAAGGAAGCTATGAGGACAACATGGCAGCAACTATTGCTGCTTTTAGAGCAGGGGACCAACCTCACTACTCACAAGTCTATGACGCAGGTGCAGCTATCATGGTAGCACAAGTTAAAAATGGAGTTGTAATCGGATTTGAAGAGATGGCTGAGAAATATGGTATTGATGTTGATGCTGATAATTACATCCCAGGTATAAAAAACTTTTATGCAGACGGTGATGGAAAAATGATCGGTGTCCCTTTTAATAGCTCTACTTGTTTAATGTATGCAAATATGGATATTTTAAATGAAGTTGGTATTGAAGAAGTTCCAAAAACATATGAGGAGTTTGAAGGCATGGCACAGAAGATACTTGATGCCGGTTATATACCACTTCTTCAAAGTCACAGCCCTTGGATTTGGACCGAAAACTTTTTTTCAAGACATAACTTACTAATGACTGATGGAAATAATGGTTACGACGATGTACCTACAAAAACTCTTTTTGCCGATACAGAAGCGTTTGTTTACCATTGGACTAAAGTTAAGGAGTGGTATGAAAAAGGTTACTATGGTTATAAAGGAAGAGCATGGGGAGATAATCAAGCGCCTTTCACTAATGGTGAAGCTGCATTTTGGTTTGGATCTGCTGCCTCTTTTGGAGGTATGAAAGGTGTGCTTCCAAACTTTACAACTAATCCAATTCCATATTGGGACTCTGTAACTGGTGGTAAAGAATATCCAACATTCATTGGTGGTGCTGCTAATTGGATCTTAAATGGTCATACTGAAGAGGAGTACAAAGGACTTGCTAAATTTATTGAATTTATGGGTTCACCGGAAATGGATCTTTACTATCACAACATGACGGGTTACGCAGCAGTAACAAAAGGTGGAATTGAGCTTGCAGAAACAATTAATTTCTACAGAGCCTCACCTTATCACAAAGCTGTTGGTGATCAATTAGGTCTTGAGGGTTCTACTATTCCAGGTGGATATAGAGCAGGAAACTGGCCTCAAATTCGTGAAGTAATTTATGAAAATGTTGAGCCAATGCTTAATGGAGATATTTCTGTCGAAAAAGCATTAGGTAACATGGATAAGGGTGCAGCAAAGCTTTTAAAACAGTTTGCAAAAACTCTATAAATTATAATCTTTAGTTAAGGAGGGTATTTAGATATCCTCCTTAAACATCCATGAAAAAAGTTCAATTTAAATCATATTACTCTCAATATTTTTTTTTAGCGCCGCAGTTATTAATTCTATTAATTTTTTTATATTGGCCAATCATTCAAACATTTAAAGATGCTTTTACAATGCAAGATGCTTTTGGTTTTGGTTCTCAGTTTGCTGGTTTTGATAATTTTTTATTTGTTTTTTCTGATCCGTCATATTTTACAGCATTCAAATTTACTATAATTTATAGTTTTGTTATAACCCTTATTACTGGTTCAATCGGTTTATTACTTGCAGTGCAAGCTAATAAAGTACTGCATGGTAAAAATGTTTATAAAACACTTTTAATTTGGCCTTATGCAATTGCTCCTGCAGTTGTTGGTGTTATGGCAAATTATTTCTTTAGTGAAAGGTATGGTCTTTTACATCATTTGTTTAATAATCTGTGGGGATTTAACTGGTATGAGGATGTCTTCGATGCTTATATTTATGTAATTATCGCAGGTTCTTGGAAACAAATAAGTGCTAATTTTATTTTCTTTCTTGCAGGTCTTCAAGCCATTCAAAAGACAGTTATAGAAGCTTCTATTATAGACTGTAAAAGCAATATTAGACGATTTTGGACAATTACATTTCCTTTGCTTATGCCCACAACATTTTTTTTGATAATAATTAATATCACCTATGCTTTTTTTGATACATTTGGAATTATAGACACTACAACAATAGGTGCCCCAGGCAGTGAAACAAAAACATTAGTTTATAAAGCGTATATTGATGGTTTTAAGGGATTAGACCTCGGCAGTGCAGGTGCCCAGTCAATTATGATGATGATAATCGTTTTATTTATAACGATTTTCCAATTTAGATATATAGAAGGGAAAATTCATTACAATTAATGACAAGGTATATCTCATCAACTATCAATCATTGTATTCTTTTAATCGGACTTCTGATTATGATTGTTCCAGTATGGATTATTTTTGCAAGTTCAACACATTCAAGCTTATTTATTAACACAAATGGTTTACAATTTTTTTTAGGAGATAATTTTATTGAAAATTACTCAAGAGTTTTATTTAAAAAATCAGGTTTTTTTAATGAAATAACAGCTCTTAAAATGTTTTTTAACAGTTTTATTATGGCAACAGGCATTGCAACTCTCTCAGTAATTACATCTTTAATGGCTGCTTATGGTTTAGTATATTTTAAAATTAAGTATGCAACTATATTATTTTGGTTAATTTTTATGACTTTATTAGTTCCTTTGGAGCTAAGAATTATGCCTTCATACATTGTTATGTCAAAATTAAATCTTGTAAATACATTTGCAGGTTTAATTCTTCCAATCTCAGCTTCAGCAATTGCCACATTCTTTTTTCGTCAATTTTACAAATCAATTCCAGATGAGTTATTAGAAGCAGCTAAATTAGATGGAACGAGTAGTTGGAGATTTTTTATCGATTTCTTAGTACCTTTATCAAAAACAATGATAGCTGCAGTTTTTATTTTTATGTTTGTTTTTGGTTACAATCAATATTTATGGCCACTAATCATGACAACTAGTGAACAGTATTGGACTGTTGTAATGGGCCTTAAGACAATGTACGGATCTATATCCGATCGTTTTGCATTTGTAATCATGTCAATGATACCGCCAGTAGTAATAATAGTCTTTCTTCAAAAGTTGTTTATTCAAGGGATATTTCAAAATAAATGAAAATTAAACCTATAGAAATACTCTCACATATTATTTTAATATTAGGGGTCTTATTAATGGTACTACCAATTTGGTTTTCTTTTGCTACCTCAACCCACGATAATGTCTCGATAATGACTGAGGGTATGAAATTCTTTCTAGGTGAGAGCTTTTCTCAAAATTATAACGAAGTTCTTAATGAAAAAGGAGGATGGTCTGAAGAAGTTACAGCAGCTAGAATGTTCATGAATAGTTTCATCATGGCTCTTGGTATTGCTACACTAAAAGTTGTAATTTCTGCAATGTCAGCTTATGCACTAGTTTATTTTAGGTTTAAACTTGCCGTTCCTATTTTTTGGTTAATTTTTATTACATTGTTAGTTCCGTTAGAGGTAAGAATTTTTCCAAGTTATAAAATAGTATCTGATCTTGGTCTTACAAATACTTATACAGGACTCATATTGCCATTAGTTGCATCTGCTACTGCTACTTTTTTCTTTAGGCAATTTTATAAAACAATACCTGATGAATTATTAGAGTCTGCTAAGTTAGATGGTGCTAATAGCTGGAGATTTTTTATAGATTTCTTATTGCCACTCTCAAAGACAATGTTAGCTGCGATGTTTATTTTTATGTTTGTCTATGGTTATAGTCAGTATTTATGGCCTTTAATTATGACTACTGATGAAAAATATTGGACTGTTGTGATGGGAATGAAAATAATTTTTACAGAAAATTATGAGGGTGTTGCTTTACCTAGAACAGGAGAGAGATTTGCATATATAATCTTATCTATGTTACCTCCTGTGTTAGTTGTTGTAATTCTTCAAAGATGGTTTATCAAAGGATTAATTCAAACAGAAAAATAAAATGAGCTTTTTAGAATTACAAAATATTACAAAAATTTATCCTAACGGAACTAAGGCTGTGAATGAAACATCTTTGAATATTGATAACGGTGAATTTGTTGTATTTGTCGGTCCTAGTGGATGTGGTAAATCAACATTATTAAGAATGATTGCTGGTTTAGAGGATATTACAGGTGGTGAAATATCATTAGACGGTAATATAATTAATAATATTGATCCTTCAGAAAGAGATGTGGCCATGGTTTTTCAAAATTATGCTCTCTATCCTCATATGTCAGTATTTAATAATATGTCTTATGGACTGAAAAATAGAGGGATATCTAAAGAAGAAATCAATAATAAAGTTAATGATGTCGCTAAACTATTAGAAATAGATCAATTACTCACAAGAAAACCAAGTATGCTTTCTGGCGGGCAAAGACAAAGAGTTGCAATGGGTAGAGCTATTGTCAGAAATCCAAAAATATTTTTATTTGATGAACCATTATCTAATCTAGATGCAAAACTCAGAAATCAAATGAGATTAGAAATAAAAAAACTTCAGCGTCAGATGGGTGTAACAAGTATTTTTGTAACACATGATCAAACTGAAGCTATGACCTTGGGTGATAGAATTGTAGTTATTAATAATGGAGTAGTGGAACAAGTTGGCACTCCTAAAGAGATTTACTCTAAACCAAATACTAAGTTTGTTGCAGAATTTATAGGTTCACCTCAGATGAATTTATTTCAATGTAAAATAGAAAATGGATTAGCTAAAATTTCTGATATGCAAATTAATTTAAATAATTCATTAAATATTCAAGATGCATGTATTGGCGTTAGACCAGATGATATTTTAATATCAGATCAAGGAGAATATTCTAGTTCAGCTAATCTAGTTGAGTATTTAGGTTCTGACATGATCATCTATTCAAGTGTCGGAGGACAAGAGTTCAGCTGCAAATTATCATCTAAAATAAATTTGAAAGCTGGAGATAATTTTAAATTCGATATTTCTCCATCAGTACTTCATATTTTTGACAATACCTCGGGCCAAAGAGCCTAATAATTATTTATATAAATTTTATTTAGGTAAAATACAAACAGGTATAGGGTTCATTTTATGAACATTATTTTTTCTTATCTCTAAGTATTTATCTCTATTAGAGGAATTTTCATTAATCATTGCTTCTTCAATTTCTGCATAATTTAATCCAACCTGATCTTCATCTGATCTTCCATCAGACCATAAACCATCTGTTGGTGCAGCATCAATAATATCTTGATTGATCATTAATTCTTTACCCATATCCCATATCTCAGTTTTTAGACAGTCAGCAATTGGTGATATGTCAACACCACCATCTCCATATTTTGTGTAAAAACCAATTCCAAAATCCTCAACTTTATTTCCTGTACCAACTACAATACCGTTATTACTTGCAGCAATTTGATATAAGGTAGCCATCCTTATTCTTGCTTGAGAATTAGCGTAACCGTGTTCTGAGTTATTTTTGTTAAGAGCACTTTTAAAATTATTAAAAACATCAGACAAATCTATTTTTAAGTCCTCTACATTTTCAAAGTTTTCTTTAAGCCAATGTATATGAAACATACCTCTATCGTTAGTTATCTTATGATCTAATATGGGCATATTTGCTACGATAGTTTTTAATCCAGTTTTAGCACTCAAGGTGCTTGTAACAGCAGAGTCAATACCACCAGATATTCCTATAACCAGAGACTCAAAATTGTTAGAAGAAGCGTAGGATTTAATCCAATTACTTATAAAATCTATCTTATCTTTTGTATTCATATTATGAAATTACGATACTTATCTTAACTAGTTTACTAAATATTTTCATATTTTAATTCATTTTATCAATCAATATATGATAATATTCTATAAATTTAACTGATATAAAATTACTAACTTTTTATAGCTTATGTCATTTAGAATACTTAAATTTATCCTAAAAAAATTAATAAAATCTAGGTCAATATTAATTAAAACTGATGATATAGAATATTTAATTGACAATGGTAATGATCCCTTAATTTTAAGAATTAATAATAAAAATTTTCTAAAAAAAATATATTACGCTCCATCGCTTGTTTTAACTGAGGGTTATATGGATAAAGATTATGAATTAGAAAATACCTCTTTTTTTGAATTTTCAGATCTACTGATTGAAAATTATAATAAATATCTTGAAAAAATATCAAATACTATTTTTTTTAGAATCTTTCTTATTATCAATCCTTTGTTTCAACTCAATTTTATAAAGAGTTCTAAAAATAATGTTGCCAGTCATTATGACTTATCTGACAAGCTTTATGACTTATTTTTAGATGAAACTAGACAATATTCATGTGCCTATTTTGAAAAAGATACTGATACTTTGAGCGATGCTCAAAACAATAAAATGAATAGATTAGCTGATAAACTATTACTTAATTCATCTGATAATGTTTTGGATATTGGTTGTGGTTGGGGATCTTTGAGTAAAAATTTTGTAAATAATTATAAGTGTAATGTTAAAGGAATATCACTATCTGAAGAACAAATTAAGTATTGCAATGAACAACTTGAAAATAACGAAAATAAGGAAAAATTAAATTATTCTCTACAAGATTATAGAGATGAAAATAATAGTTACTCAAAAATAGTATCGGTTGGTATGTTTGAACATGTTGGAAAGCCTTTTTATAAAACTTATTTTAAGAAAATAAATGAATTGTTATCAGATGAAGGAATAGCTGTAGTTCACACTATTGGTAATATAAGAACTCCTAAGTTAACCCCAACTTTTATAAGAAAATATATATTTCCCGGTGGATATATTCCATCACTATCAGAAATTATGCCTGCAATAGAAAGATCAGGATTAATAATATCTGATATTGAGGTTTTAAGATTACATTATGCTAAAACTCTCTCACATTGGTTTCAAAATTTCAAAAAATCTAAAGATGAAGTTTTAAAATTATATGACGAACGCTTTATTAGAATGTGGGAAGCTTATTTAAATTTAAGTGAATTATCATTTTTAAAGGGAGATAATGTTATTTTTCAACTTGTATTAACAAAAAAAAGAGACTCTTTTCCTTTGGTACGAAAAAAAATAAATTAATTATTATTATTTTTTAAGACTATACTTAAAAATACTTACAAAATGTCAAACGAGGAAAAAATAATAAATTATTTTATTAAAAAATATAAAAAAATTGGAGATGACTGTGCCTATTTAAGTCAAACTAAACAGTTAATTTCATCAGATACACTTGTCGAAAATATACACTTTGATTTAAAGTATTTTACACCTAAAAATATAGCTCATAGACTATTTACTGCAAATTATAGTGATATCCAATCATCAGGCGGAAAACCTAAGTACGTACTTTTAAATTTAAGTTTCCCAAATAAAAATTTTAAATTTGTAAACCAAATAATTAATAACTTTCATAGATATTGTTTAAAATACAAAATTGAAATAATAGGAGGTGACACAACTGCTTCTGATAAAATCTTTCTATCTCTAACCATTATTAGTGATGTAATAAATAAAAACGAGATAATAAAAAGATCTAATGCTAAAATTAACGATAAAGTTTATACATTTTCTGGTATTGGGTATTCTAAACTCGGTTATATGAATATTTACAATAATTTAAAATTACCAAAAAACATAAGTGCATTTTCAAAAAAGCAATTTTTAAGCCCTAAGATTTTTACTTATTATGACTTATTTAAAAAATTTAAATTAAATAGCTGTATGGATATATCTGACAGTCTTTTAACTACGTTAAGATCTATTTCATCTCAATCAAATAAAAAAATTGTATTAGATAACCTTTTAAATATTAATAAAAAATTACATGATTACTCTAAAAATGATCAACATTACAATTCAATAATATTATCTAGCGGTGAAGAATTTGTCCCAGTTTTTAGTTCTCCTATGGATCTATTAAAATTTAATGATAAAGGATCTTTTAAAAAGAGAGGTATTAAAATAATTTGTATTGGTCATATAGAAAAAGGGCAGGGTGTTTATCTTAAAAATTTTAATCTAAATAAAGTTAAAACATTTGATCATTTTAAAAATAATTATTCTGCTTTATAGCCTTTTTAATATTTAAAAGATTAATTTTATCCAAATATATTTCATTAAAAATATTACTTACACTTTCAGCTCTTGTCTTTTTGTAAGCTCTATCATAGTGATACTCAATTAAAGACTTTACAAACTGAAAGTATTTTTCTTTTTTTAAATTCTCCTCTATCATTAAAAATTCTTCTTTTGGAATTATTTTTTTTAATACCTTTAATGCCTCTTTCATTAGTGTAGGAGTAGTTGTGAAATATTTATAATCTTTGAGTATAAATCTGACACGTTCCTCTAAACTACTAATAACTTTTACATTCTTACCTAATGGCATATTTTTCCAAATTTTACTGGGTATACTTAATTTACCCACTTTTATACTTTCAGCTTCTACCCATATATTTTTTTTGGAGTTAAATGAGTTTAGTTTCTCGTATATCAAAGTCTCAAAGTATTTTTGTGAGGGTTGATTTTTATTAGGAATATTTCCTAATATTGATCCTTTGTGATTTGCTAACCCTTCAAAATCTATTACCTGATAATTTTTTGATAACTCTTTAATAAATAATGTTTTACCAACTCCAGTAACTCCCATGATTTGATTAAATTTATATTTTTCACAACTTGTTTCAAAAAATTTTACAACAAATCTTCTATAATTTTTATAACCACCATCAAGAAGTGTGACGTCATATCCAATTTGTTTAAGAACTAAATATAAACTAAGAGACCTTAAACCACCCCTCCAACAATAAATTAATATTTTTTGTTTCTTATCAAATTTAATTTTATTAATAATTTTAGAAATATTCGAGCTAATTATACTAGCACCTACTTTTTTCGCTAAAAATGAATTTTCCTTATATTCAATACCTATTTCATGTCGTTGTTTGTTAGTTAAAACAGGATAATTGATTGAATTTGGAATATGGTCCTCTTTGAATTCTAAAGGGGTTCTTACATCAATAATTATGTTATATTCTTGTTGAGAAGTATTTTTATATACAGTTTTATTAATGCGCATATTTTTCATAATAATTTTATTAATATATCCATATTACCTTAACTCTAAAGTAATTAATCTTAAATATGAAATAGACTGGCAATCTATACATTTAGCTGATCTTAATTGGATTATCAAACTTGAAGAAAATAAATATGAAATCAATTTTATTATTAAGAGTTTTGGACTTGCTGATAAAATTTATAATTATGAGTCAGTCACTAACATTACTGGTAATATTGAAAATAATCATCTAAGACCTGAAAAATATATTAGTAAAACTAAAAGTACGAAACAAGACAGGTATGAAAATATTTTCTTTAGTAAAAATGGTTTGATCACAAAACTTGATATATCAAAAGAATTAAGTTCTGATCAAATAGAACTTCAAAATAATAGAATTACTGAACATCAATATTTTACTGATCCAATATCTCAGTTAACTCAATATATCCTGTATAATAATGACTCAGATAGAATAATTATAGATGGTTTCAATATTTATGAGCTTCTTAAAAGTTCTAAGGAAAATGATATTTTACAAAAGAACAATCCCAGTATTTATAGTGGTGAGGTAAGTATATTAGATTTAACTTTTCCATTATTTAAAGGTCTATTAAAAGAAAATAAAAAAAACAATCTCAAACTAATAAGAATGACTTATTACAACAATGAATTAAATAATATCCCTGTAATATTTGAAATTAAATCTAGAAAATTTGACGCGAATCTCTATTTAAAAGATTACAATGTAATTGAATAATGATAGTTAATGTTTGTGAGTTATATAGTTAGAGTTGAAAAAAATTTAATAGAGCTATTTAAAGGTAATCTCCCCCTTTATAAAAGTTATTGGATTTATTATGTTTTAGTAAATTTCTTAATATCAGCTCCGCTTTTATTAGTTACAAAGATACATATTCAAAAATTTATATATTCATTTTCAATGTATCTAGTTCTGAATCTTATTTACTATTTTACTTCTTGTATTGGCGTATGGAGAAGTTCCCAAAAATATAAAGGAAATAAATTACTATCGTTCTTAGCAAGATTAATTGTTGTAATAGGTATATCTACAACAATTTTAGAGTTAAAAACTATTCTGACCATTATTTATAGTATTTGAATTGTTAAAACTCTTCAAATATGAAAAAAAAACCATATTATGAGAAATATGGATGATGAGACACAACTTAAGGTAAGAAAATTTTTAAAAAGACTTGGAATTAGTTCACAACAAGAACTTAATCAATTTATTGAAAATAATCCCGATGTTCAGGACCTATCAATAAAAGTATCATTTGAAATCAATGATAAAAATGTTTTTGAATTTGAAGATAATATAAAAAAATAGTTTCAAATGAAAAAAATACAAAATCATTTTATTAGTGGTATTTTAATTGTTGCACCTTTGGCATTGTCTATTTATGTCGCTTGGGTTGTCGTTGGTATTGCTGATAAAATTTTTAGGCCTTTCATCCCTTTAAATAAATTTGGCATTCCATCTGAAATACCTGGTGTGGGTTTAATAGTTGCTTTTTTATTCTTTACTATTTTAGGAGCTATTGCTGGAAGTTTTTTTGGTAAGCTTTATCATAGAGTTGTTGATGCTGTTTTATCAAAAATACCTGGGTTAAATTCAATTTATAATACTGTAAAACAAATAATTGATACTTTCGCTACTACACAATCCAATGCATTTAAAGAAGTCGTATTAATTGAATATCCTCAAAAAGATATTTATGCACTTGCATTTTTAACTAGTGAGACAAAAGGGGAGATAGCAAAAAAAAAAAATCAAAAAATGATTAATGTTTTTATGCCATCCACACCTAACCCTACAACTGGTTTTTTAATGTTTGTACCCTTATCTAAATGTATCAAACTTGATATGTCTGTTGATCAAGCAATTAAATACATTATTTCTGCTGGATTGGTTACTCCAAAGGCTCCAGAAATTAAAAAAGCTCTTCCTAAGAAGAAAAAAGTTAAAAAATTAACTAAATAACAATTTTATAGCCTCTTGTTGTTTAAAAAATAATAATAGGTTGTATATATTTTTTTTAAATTTTTCATCTTCATATTCTTGATTTTCAATAATTTTTTTTACATATAGAAGTGAGTCAATGATTAATTCTTGGTCTTGATAAACATTAACAAATTTAAATAAGGAGTCTCCACTTTGACGATATCCCAATATATCCCCAGTCCCTCTTAATTCGAGATCTTTTTCAGATAACTTAAAACCATCTAAATTATCTTTAAATATTTTTAGTCTCTCAATTGAATTATCTGGGATATCTTTGCCATACAGAGCAAAACAATAACCTTGATTATTACCCCTACCAACTCTTCCTCTTAACTGATGTAATTGAGATAATCCAAATTTTTCAGCATTTTCGATAACTATATAATCTGCATTTTTATTATCTATACCTACTTCAACTACTGTTGTAGCAACTAATAATTTTATTTTTCCATTTTGAAAATTTTGAATTATGTTTTCTTTTTGATCGCTCTTAATTTTTCCATGTAACATTTCTACTTCAGAGCCAAATATCTTTTTTAATGATTTAAAACGAGTTTCTACATCTTTATATTGTTGAGTTTCTGAAGCCTCAACTAAAGGACATATCCAGTATACTTGCGATATGTTTGAAATATTTTTTTTTAATAAAATTTCAATATCTTTAATTTTATCAACATTTGATACTTTAGTGATAATAGGTTTTTGAAAGGCTGGCCTTTCTTTGAGTATTACTTGCTCTATTTCCCCGTACTGAGCTAAGGCTAATGTCCTAGGTATTGGCGTAGCAGACATTAAAAGAATATTAGTATTTATACCTTTTTCAGCTAAATAGAGTCTTTGCTGAACACCAAATCTGTGTTGTTCATCAATAATTACATAAGCTAAAGCGGAGAAATATAAATTTTCTTGAAAAATAGCATGCGTACCAATTATAAAATTATAAGTGCTTTTTTTAATTTTATCATAAATCTCATCTTTATTTTTAGTACTACCAGTAAGTAAAATAGGTTTTACCTCATCATTATTCAAAAATTTAATTACATTATTATATATTTGATTGGCTAATATTTCAGTAGGAGCCATATAGGCAACTTGCAAACCTTTTTGAAGAAATGGAAGTGCTGTTAATAAAGATACGATAGTTTTACCTGAACCAACATCGCCTTGTAATAGGATTGTTTCTCTATACTGAGTATTATTTAAGTCATTTATATTATTGATAACGTCTTGTTGATTTGCAGTTAATTTAAAAGGTAATTCTTCTAATAATCTTTGTTGTAAAATGAAGTCTAGATTTAAGCTTTCATTTTTCTTTTTTGTTTTTTCTTTTAAGTATCTAATAGCAAAATAATTTGAAACTAGTTCATCAACTGCTAGTCTTTTTCTATATAAATCTCTATTCTCAATATCCTCTTTTACTAAGGGAAAGTGAATTTTTGTGAGTGACTCATTAAAGGATAAAAAATTATATTTTTTTATCAAATTACTATTAAGCCATTCATCAAAGTTTTCTAAATAATTTTTAGCTTCCTTTAAAATTATTCTTATATCTTTTAATGTTATTCCTCTTGTAAGAGGGTAAATATTTTCAAATGTTCTTAATTTATCCTCATTTTCAATTTCTTCTATATAATCAGGGTGCGCAATACTTAGATTACTTTTATAAAAAGAAACTTTCCCACTGATTATTAACTCTTTATCTTCAGGGTACTTGGTTCTGAGAAAATTACCTTTTATTGAAAAATAAATTATATTTATAATCAAAGACCCCTTCACGCATTCAATCACATAGGGTAACTTAGGGTTAAAAGGATAATGATGCTTTTTGACTTTTACTAAAGTTGTAATAGTTTGTCCTTTTTCTAGATTTTTAAAATTAATATCTTGAGTGCGATCAATTGATCTACTTGGTAAATTGTAAAATGCATCAATTACTGCATTTATATTTAAGTTTCTTAAATATGACGCTTTCTTTGGACCTATTCCTTTAAGTTTGTCTACATTTTGATATAAGAAATCGAAACTATTGTCACTCATGATAAGTAACGAAGATAAATTAAAAAAATTAAAATATCGATGTCAAACATTAGGTATAAAAGAATTAGACGTAATTTTTGAGAAAATTTACATAAAACTTGAAAATACTAACGATGTTGAACTAATTGATCTCTTAGAAGATTTATTGAAGAACGAAACACAATATATATTTGATGTATTTTTTAATGAGTCTTTTAAAGAGGATAAAGTTAAATACCTAAAAATTATAAATCTATCTAAATAGTATTGGAAAACCAGGATATCAATTTTAGTAAGAAATCTATTTTATTGTGTGAGGACGATAAAATAGCACTTGATTATGAAAATATACTTAAGTTGCACTATCCTCAAAAGAAAATTTGCTATTTTCCAGCTCATGACTCTCTTCCTTTTAGTTTTGAAAACTCAGCATCAGACATTTTACTTGATAGATCAGATAAACTAAGAGCCTTAACTGATAACGATATAATTATTTTAACATGTAATAACTTACTAAAAAAATTTCAAATTAAAAATGATGTAGATCATTTTCTATTTCTTTCTAAGAATCAAATAATTGACTCAAATTTAATACTAAATAAATTAATTGAATTTAATCATTCAAATCAAGCAAATGCTTATAATAAACTCGAATTTTCACTTAGAGGAGATATCTTAGATATTTACAACAACAACAATAATCCATATCGAATTTCTTTTTTTGATAACATGATTGAGTCTATAAAAGAATTCAATCCACAAACACAACTTACTTATAAAGAAGAGAAAGAAAATGTTGTGATTATTAATCCTAATATTGAAGCTTTAGAACCAAATACAAACAATAGTTACTTAGAAGATATTATAACTGGATATGAAATATATACGATTAATAGAAGTGATATAATATTAAAAGAAAAACTAAATTCTCTTAAAGCTATTTATAATCAAATCAACCCTGAGACACCTTTTTCAAATTACTATTTAGATGAAGATAAAATTAAAAATTTTAAATTAACGAATATTTCATCTAGTTCGCCGAAATCATTAAAAATTACATCTAATACCTCTTTAGATGATTTGTCTAAGATGAGTAATTCTATTTATTTTCATACTGGTAATAATCCTGCTCCAATTGAAAAAGAATTCCATCAAAAGCTTAAAATAAATACTAAATATGGTAGAAACTTTTATTTTAATAAGACTGTAATATCTAAAGATTATTTATTTGATGGAATTATACATTTAAACAAAAATTCTTATTCAACTAAAAAAACAAACCTAGATACAATTATAAATTTTAATGACCTTTCCTTAGGAGATGCGGTCGTACACCAAAAGCACGGTATTGGAAGATTTGTTTCCATTGATAATATTGAAGTTAGTAACCGTATAAGAGAATTTATTCGATTAATTTATCGAGGTAACGATAAGCTTTTATTACCAATTGAAAATTTAAATTTTATTACAAGGTACGGTTTTGATGACAGCAGCCTTCTTCTTGATAAATTAGGCACAAATGACTGGTTGTTAAGAAAAACATCAGTTAAGAAAAAAATTAAATTTCTTGCCAATAAGTTATTAAAAAATGCAGCTAAGAGATCGACTATAAATATTAAAGAATTTCAATATAATAATTCTGATCTTGAAAAGTTTAATAAACAATTTCCATTTGTTGAAACAGAAGATCAATTAAATTCTATAGAACAATCCTTAAATGATTTAAGACTAGAGAAGCCAGCTAATCGCCTAATATGTGGCGATGTTGGTTTTGGTAAAACAGAAGTAGCATTAAGAATAGCCTGCGCAACATATTTGTCAGGTTTTCAATTTGTAATCGTTGTGCCAACAACTTTACTTGCGATGCAGCATGCCAATACATTCAATGAAAGATTCTCAATTTTTAATATTAAAGTTGCATCTCTATCTAGGTTTACTTCGACCAAAGATAAAAAAGAAATTCTGGTTTCATTAAAATCAGGAGATATTCAAGTACTTATTGCAACACACAGTCTTTTTAAAAAAGATATTGAGTTTAATAATTTAGGTACACTAATAATAGATGAAGAACAGAAATTTGGTGTAGATCAGAAAGAATATTTAATTAATAAATATCCAAATATTCATTTGTTTTCATTATCAGCCACACCCATACCAAGAACACTTCAAATGTCTTTATTAGGATTAAAAGATTTAAGTGTAATAGGAACACCCCCATCAAATAGAATAAGTATTAGAACCTATGTTCAAAAGTATGAATCTGTTGCTCTTTTGTCTGCAATTAAGAATGAATTAGAGAGAGATGGTCAAATCTTTATTGTTGTTCCTAGAATAAGTCATATCCCTTTTGTAGAAAGTGAAATTAAAAAATTAAATATTGAACTCTCCTATGGTGTTGGTCACAGTAAAATGAAAGAAAAAGACATTGAAGATGTTTTTATATCTTTTACAAAAGGGGAAATTCAGTGCCTTATATCTACTAATATCATTGAATCAGGTATAGATATTAAAAATGCTAATACTCTTATAATCTTTAACTCTAACTTATTCGGCTTATCTCAATTATATCAACTAAGAGGTAGAGTAGGTCGATCAAATAAAAGAGCTTACGCCTATTTATTTCACGATAGTGAAAAATTAATAAACAAAACTGCTCTGAAGAAACTTCAAGTTTTAGCTAACTATGAAAATTTAGGGTCTAATTTTCAGTTAGCAAATGAAGATTTAGAAATACGTGGCGCTGGTAACTTACTTGGTGATGAACAAAGTGGGCACGTAAAAGACATCGGTATTGAACTTTATCAAAGCATGTTAAAAGAAGAAGTTGAAAGACAAAAAAATAATAATTCAGAAATAGAGGAAGATTATGAAGAATTTGAATTTGATGCATTTTTTGAGTATTACATACCAAAGACCTATATATCAGATGATATCTCTAGATTGATTATTTATAGAAAATTTACTAATTCAAAAAACATTCAAGAATTGAAAAGTGTTTTAGATGAAATATATGATCGTTATGGCAATTATCCTGCTGAAGTAACTAATTTATTTAATTTACTTACAATTAAAATAAAATCTTTAACATTAGGAATATCTAAAATAAATATCAAAAGAAACTTTATTGATATTACTTTTAAAAAAGCTAGTCAAAAAATATTAGATATTCTTATTCAAATGACACAAGAAAAAATAATTAAAATGAAAAGTTCTAGGTCTATCCAAATTAAAAATAATGAAAATGAAGATTTATTTTATACTGTAAATCTTTTCTATAAAAAGTTAGGATTAAAATAAATGGAAGAACAGCAACAACTACCAAAAACTAACGCTGAATGGGCCAATTATTATGAATCAATAATTGCTGAACTTAGTGATAATCAAAAAAAAATAGGAGAGCCTATTTCTATTGATGAATTTTATGAACTTCCTATAAAAAGAAAACAAAAGTATATCAAAAAGCTTTATTTTAAAATTGGTGATGCAGAATAATTATATTCCAAATATTGATCTATCTGAAATTATTAGCAAAGACTTAAATAGTGATGCTGCTAAACAAATAGCAAAAAGTATTAAAGAAGCATCTGAAGATATCGGTTTTTTTACGGTAACAAATCATGGTATTCCAATTTCTAAAATTAATAATCTTTTAAAAACTTGTAAAAAATTTTTTTATTTACCGGAAGAAGATAAACTTAAAATTGCCCCAAAAAAATGGAATCCTAATACAAATACAGTTTATAGAGGATATTTTCCTAGCTCAGTTAATGGTAAAGAGGGATTAGATATAGGAGACCCTCTTTTAAAGCAAGATATGGCTGATTTATTAAAAAAAGAAAAATTTGAGGTAAATCATGATATGACTTTTTTAGATCCATCCTGGCAAGCTACTATAAATAACTATTTTGATGATCTTCATAACCTTGGAATGATTATATTTAAAACTATTATATCTTCATTCTCCTCTAATTTATCTATTGCCGATCAAGCATTTCAAAGACCAAAGACACTTTCTACTTTAAGATTTAATTACTATCCCAAACAAGACAAACCTGTTGAAGTTTCCTCGCAAGACGGTGTTGCTTTAGGTTGTGAGACTCATGTTGACAGCGGAATAATGACTATTTTATATCAAGATAAAAAAGGCGGTTTACAGGTTCAAAATAGACGCTCTCTTGAATGGCATGATGTTCCTCATGACCCCAATGCTTTTGTAATTAATACAGGGTTGGCATTGGAATATTTAACAAATGGTAGAATGAAAGCAACTAACCACAGAGTCCTTTTCAATCAAGAAGAACGTATTTCAATACCTTTCTTTTTTGAACCTTCTTATGACTTCGTATTAGATCCAAAATATTTGGATATTAATGAAAATTTAATTTATAATATTGATAATTATGAAGATTTTCTCACTAATTCACTCAAAAAATTTGTTGAATATGACAGGCCTGTCTAAATTAATCTTCTTATCTCTTTTTGTATTTATATCAGCTTGTGGTGGCTTTAATACAGGAGTAAAAAAATCAGATACCCAAAAAATCAATACTGTTAAATATGGAACTCTTGTTGCTGCTGAACCAGTAAAAATTACTGGTGAAAGCTCTGGTTTAGGAGCCCTTACAGGAGGTTTAGTAGGTTTTGTTGTCGGATGTGGAGAAGGTATTTTAGATGATGACTGCAGAGATGCTGCAGCAGTAGTTGGAACTATTGGTGGAGCAATAGTAGGTTATGTCGCTGGTTCATCATTAGGAGATCATACAGGTTTTCAATATGTTGTAGACGTTGATGACACAGATGATGATATTTCAATAGTTCAATCAGGCGCAGAACAAATACCAATTGGTTCTAGAGTGACTATTGCTATTGGAACTAACACTAGAATTATTATATCAGAATAACTTACAGGAGATAAAGAATGTTTATTGCAATGAATAGATTCAAAGTAAAATTAGGTGAGGAGAAATATTTTGAAGATATTTGGAAGAATAGGGATACTCATTTAAACGAGGTACCTGGTTTTAAAAAATTTAATTTAATAAAAAGTGAGTCTAATGAAGAATATACACTTTATGCCTCTCATAGTGAGTGGGGTTCAAAACAAGATTTTATAAATTGGACTAAGTCTGAAGCTTTTAGGATGGCACATAAAAATGCAGGTGGACATAAAAGTGTTTATTTAGATCACCCACAGTTTGAAGGTTTTGAGGTAGTAATTTAAGAAAATATTACCTATTTTTTACAAATGGACATAGTAAATCACGAGATATTATTGAATGGTAATGTGATGGGAACAATGTTCTTTGCTTGTACTATTTATATTACATTGGTTATAGCTAGGTACGCAACTCTTGCAAAATTAATTAGAGATTCTAGATCTAATATTGAAACAAATAAATTAAAGTTTAAAAATCAAAGTGAATATTCTTTTCATATCTTGCATTATGAAAAAAGACTTAAGCTATTACGATACACACTTTACTTATCACTTTTTGGAGGGATAGCACTGTGTACAAGCCTATTATTTTTGTTAATAAATAACAGCTTCATCTCTGCTATGTTTTTTGGTATTCATCTTTGTTTAGTATTATGCGCATTAGTAACTCTTGTATATGAACTAGCTGTATCTTTTGAGGCATTAACTGAGCATTTAGACATAATGAGAACTTTAAAAGATAAATTTTAAAATAAAAAAAATAAATTAGATTTTATGGCGGAAGGACTGGGATTCGAACCCAGGAAAGAGTTGCCCCTTTGCCGGTTTTCAAGACCGGTGCTTTCAACCGCTCAGCCATCCTTCCAAAGCGATTTGTATTTAATAAAGAATATTAGAAAAAAAACAACCGGTATTTAGCTATTTTGGGTACCATCAATTCGTCTAGTGCTAAAGATAACTCCAAGCATAAAAACAATAATTGATGATGGAAATAGAAAATAACCAATAGTATAGGAGTCTGGATAATACTGCATGCCAGTGTATAAAACGATACCATTCATGAGACAAAGAATTAAAAACACAACATTTGTACCAATTCTACTTAGTATCATACCCAAGGGCTTTAAAACAACAATAGCGGCTGCACATACAAAGATTATGGCTGGAATAACATTCATGAGCAATCCCATCGACTCAGAGTAAGAATAGTCTTCTAATGAGTCCCAAGGTAGTAGCATTGAAGCTAGCATCATTAAAATAGAGACATAAACAAATCTCTTACCTATACTTGTTAAAATCATTGGATAGTTATAACAAATGATAAAATTTTTAATAGTTTAATGATTTGATAAATTTTAAGAAATAACTATTAGATGAATGGATGTATAATAGATTTATATCTAGGAATCAGAATATGTTAAAAACTTATCTTTATATTTGCCTTAGCTTTTTTTTTACTCTCAATATAAGTGCTCACGATGCTAAAAACTGTGATGTCCTTGAAAATTATGACTTTTCTGGTTTTGAAGACTGGAAATCTGAAGTAGTCCAAAGATCTGATGAATTTGGGCTAGATCAGGGTTTTGTGTCTGAATTAATTGCTCCCTATGAGGTAAATAAAAGGGTGATTGAAAATGATAAGTGCCAACCTGAATTTACTTTAACATTCTCAGAATATATTGAAAAACGAATTTCCGATTTAAGAATAAAAAATGGACTTAATAATAAAAGTAAATACAATGGTTTATTAAATAAAATTGATAAATTTTATAATGTTCAATCAAGATTTATATTATCAATCTGGGGCTTAGAGACAGCATACGGGAAAATTACAGGTAATTATCCTGTGTTAGAGAGTCTTTTGACTATGTCTTATGATGAGAGAAGAAGACGATATTTTACAAAAGAACTCTATAATGCTCTGAAAATATTAGAACAAGGTCACATTAATCTTACTGACTTCAAGGGCTCTTGGGCAGGGGCAATGGGCCAAAATCAATTTATGCCTTCAAGTTTCTTAAATTATGCTCAAGATTTTAATAATGACGGTAAAAAGAACATTTGGACTGACACTGAAGACTCTTTAGCCTCCATTGCAAGATATCTTCAAGGTGTAGGATCAAATAAATGGGACCCTAATTATACTTGGGGTAGGGAAGTTATACCCCCGGGTAATATTAAATCATTAGAACCTGAATTATTTATCAAGAGAGAAAAAGGCTGTTTAGCAGTTAAAAAACTCTCAAAAAAACTACCTTTGAGAGATTTTAAACA
Organism: uncultured Alphaproteobacteria bacterium; assembly: GCA_902601865.1. GTDB lineage: Bacteria > Pseudomonadota > Alphaproteobacteria > HIMB59 > HIMB59 > HIMB59. The sequence goes on from CACKOX010000006.1 coordinate 34,320, forward strand.
GATGAATTTTAAAAAAATGGACGGTAGTTCACTAGATAGCTTAGATATAAGTAGTTATTTACTAAGAATGGGAAGAGAAGAGGGAGATTTCAGGTATTTTATCGTCTATAATAATTATCTTAATATTCTCTCATATAATTGTTCTAATTATTACGGTCTTTCAGTTGGATTATTAAGTGATAAATTTAAATAATTTAATTAAAATATTGTTTTTACTAATTTTATCTTCTTGTACAATTACCTCTATTGAAAAAGTTGAGGATAAAAAAATACCTGAGGAAGTGCCATCTAAGGAGTACTTTAAAAAAGCTGACGTAAATGTATCTCCTTTAGTCGAATATGATATAGATTTTACAGTTTTAGAAAAATTTGTTTTTGATGAGAGGATTAATGGAAATAATATTCATCATTCGAAGTTACCTATACCAAGTGTTATTAAGCTCTCTGATCCTAAAAACTTGAACAATAGCATCATTGTTAGAAATATTATTTTAGAAACAGAAAATAGACTCTCTCTCAGCAAAGATATCGTTGATCAAATATCACTAAATTCAAATGTCTATTTAGAATTCTTAAAAGATGAATCAATAATACTTAGGAATGTTGTTAATTCTAAAGAGGAAAGTAAAATAAAAATGGATGATACAGAGATCTCATTTGAAAATCTTGACGAAGATCAAACTGAAATTAGTGAAAAACTTGATTATGAGAAAATTAAATCTCTAGAAATCAAAAACTCAGCGAAAATAAATACTATTTTAGTTAATATTTATGAGAACATAAAAACGGCTAAGCTAAAAACAAATAAAATTAGGAATTTAGGACTCTTTTATGAAGAAAATGATGAGGGTGTTATGGTTTTTGCTGGCCCATTTCCTAACAATGATATAGATCTAAAGTTGGATTTCTTGATTAAAAATGGATACATAAATGCTAAAAAAACCCGCTAATTTATTACTATTAATTGTATTTCTTCTATTAACAAGACAATCATTTGCTATTGAAAGCATTGCAAAAACTGCACTGGTTATTGATTTATCCACCAATGAAATCCTTCTAGAAAAAAATTCTAAAGAAAAGACTTACCCATCAAGCATGACTAAAATGATGACTGCTCTTGTGGCATTTGAAAAAATTAAAGATGGTAGTTTATCATTAGATCAAGAGTTCCTAATTAGTAAAAAAGCATGGAAAATGGGTGGCTCAAAGATGTTTATAGAGGTTGACAAACGTGTGAGTGTTTATGATCTTCTTCTCGGTGTTGTAGTTCAGAGTGGAAATGATGCATCTATTGCTATTGCTGAGGGCATATCAGGTTCTGAAGAGATATTTGCAATAGAAATGAATAATTTAGGTAAAAAAATTGGTTTAACTGGAAGTAATTTTACAAATAGCAGTGGATGGCCTGATGATAATCATTACACGACTGCAGAAGATTTAGCTAAAGTAGCCCAATATACTATTGAAAATCACTATGAATTGTATCAGATGTATAAAATCAGTGATTTTACTTATAACGGTATTAAGCAGGACAATAGAAACCCACTTCTCTATACATTTGAGGGTGCTGATGGCTTTAAAACTGGTTACACAGAGGCTGCAGGATATGGCCTAGTAGGATCTGCGGAAAGAAGAGATAGGCGCCTTATTTTAGTTCTAAATGGGCTAGAGTCCTCTAAATCAAGAGCTCAAGAGTCTTTGAGGTTAATGGATTGGGGTTTTAATAATTTTCAGTTGGTAGATTTTTATAAAAAAAATGAGGTTATTCAAGAGGTTGATACTTGGTTAGGTAATGAGGATAGAGTAGACCTTGTTGCGTTAGAAGACATTAGTGTAAGCATACCAAAAGCCCAATTATCTTCAGCTAAAGTTACTGTACTCGTAGAAGAGCCAATAGCGACACCAATTAAAGTTGGAGACCAAATTGCTAAGCTACAAATATCTTTTGCAGATAAACAAGTAGATTTTCCTTTATATTCTGGTGAAGACATTGATCAAAAGAATTTCTTTTCAAGAATATTTTCAGCTATTTATTATATCATTCTTGGATCTAACTAAATAATATCTAAATAAATGAAAGTAATTAGTTTTGAAGGTTTTGAGTATTCAGGTAAATCTACACAAATTAAATTATTAAAAAAATATTTTATAAAAAATAAAATTAAATCTACCTTTACTAGAGAACCAGGGGGTAATAAAGATTTAGAAAAGATTAGAAATATAATTATTAAATCTAATTTTGATAATTTGAGTTTAATAATGTTTTTCTTTGCTTCTAGATTTTCACTTTTATCTTCACTTAAAAATAATGATTTAATTGTTTTTGATAGGTTTTTTGACTCAACATATGCCTATCAAAAATATAATTTAAAAGAAAAAAAACTAATAATTAGTTTAATCAATTTAATTGATCAAAAATTTATCCCAAATATTACTTTTTATCTAAAATTAGATAAAAAAAATTTAATGGAAAGAAAAAATAAAAGATTTTATTCGAATAAATTTGATAAGAAGTATTTTGGACAATTTTCAAGAATTCAAAAAAATTATAATGAAATATCAAAAATAAAAATAGGAAAACGAAAGTTTGTTACAATTGATGCTTCGTTATCAGCTAATGAAATACACGAAAAAATTATAGTACATCTAAAGAAATGCAAATTAATAAAATAATTAATACTATAAAATCTGAGAGTAGTGGGTTCTATTTATTAGAAGTTACAAATGCTGATACTATTTCAACTATTGAAGATGAAATTTTAAATTGCTTTTATGAGATGCAATATGAAATAGATACAAGTTTTATTAACTTGCAGCCTGAAGAAAATACAAAATTTATAACAATTGACCAAATCAGAAAAATGAAAAAAGAATTTCTTCACACTAATGTTTTAAATTTAAATCGAGTTATATTTGTGAAAGAAGTGAATAATTTAAATATAAACGCTTTAAACGGCCTTTTAAAAATAATAGAGGAAATACCTTCAAATACTTATTTTATATTTTGTTCCTCTAACTTAATTAGTCTGCCTGAAACTATTATTTCCAGGGCTAGGGTTATTAGAGATAATAACACTCCAATGAATTTCGACGACTTAAATACTATGATGAAAGATATAATAAATCAAAATCAAAATATATCAGAAGATTTGATTCATTCTCTTGTAAGTCCATTTATCAATTTAAAAAAAACAGATTTTTTTGATAAAATTAAACTTTTTAGTAAAGATCAAATAAATATATGTTCATCAATATTCTTAAAAATACTTAATTATCATTTAAAAAAGAATTTAACTAATAAAATGCTCTATAAGTATCTTTTTAAACTTCATTCTGATTACTTAATTGATGTCGACGAAAGTATAAAATTTAATACATTAACAAATGATTTAATATCAATATATTTTACAAGATTAAATTCTAACCTCATAAAATATGTCAAATAAATATTTTACAACTCCAATTTATTATGTGAATGATAAACCTCATATAGGACATGCATATACTTCCATCGCTGTTGATATTTTAAAAAGATTTTACAAATGTAGAGGATTAAATTCTTATTTTTTAACAGGTACTGACGAACATGGACAGAAAGTAGAAAAAGCAGCTTTAGAAAAAAATATAGATCCTCAACAATTTACTGATACCGTATCTGAGAATTTTCGAGATTTGAGTAGTTTATTAAATCTATCTAATGATGATTTCATAAGAACAACCGAGGAAAGACATAAAAAATCTGTACAAAATTTATGGAAAGTTCTACTAGAGAAAAATGAAATTTATTTATCTAAGTATAGTGGTTGGTACTCTGTCAGAGATGAAGCTTTTGTTGCAGATAACGAAATAATAGAAAAAGATGGAAAAAAATATAATGGTTTTGGATCTGAACTATCCTGGGTAGAAGAAGAGTCTTATTTTTTTAGACTTTCTAAATGGCAGAATAAGCTTTTAGATTTTTATAAAAACAACCCTGATTTCATTGTTCCTAAATCTAGATCAAACGAAGTGATAAAGTTTGTTGAGTCAGGTTTAAAAGATCTTTCTGTATCAAGGACTACATTTAAATGGGGAATTGATGTACCAACCGATGAAAAACATATTGTTTATGTTTGGCTAGATGCACTAACCAATTACATATCTGCATTAGAATATCCCAACAAAGACTCTGAGTTATATCAAAAATATTGGCCTGGGATACACGTAGTAGGGAAGGATATAATTAGATTTCACGCCATTTTCTGGCCAGCTTTTTTGATGGCTGCTGATCTTGATCCACCAAAACAGATTGTAGCACATGGTTGGTGGACAAATGAGGGTCAAAAGATCAGTAAAAGCCTTGGGAATGTCATAGATCCCAAAGAATTAATTGATATTTATGGCCTAGACTCAGTTAGATATTTTTTATTTAGAGAGGTCCCGTTTGGCAATGATGGAGATTTTTCAAAAGTTGCTATCAAAAATAGAATAAACGGTGAATTAGCAAATAATTATGGCAATCTAATTCAAAGAATACTTAGTTTTATTTATAAAAATTTAGACCAAAATATTGATTTAACTATAGATAATTTTAATTTTGATATCTTAAAAAAAATCAATGAATCTGAAAAGAGGTTATTTGAATTTATGGAAAATTATAAATACGACGAATACCTAAAAACATTATTTTTATTTATGAATGATTTAAACAATTATATTGATAAATCTGCTCCATGGGTATTAAAGAAAACAGACCCTGAGGAGATGAAAAGGGTTTTAGCTAATATTTGTTTATGCATTATAAGAGTTAGTCAGTTTTTAGTGCCTTTTATGCCATCAAAAACATCTGAAGTTTTTAGTTTATTTGAAAATACAAACAATATTGATTTAAATACCTTTGATAACTTTAAGGAAATCATTAACCTGAAATTTCTTAAAATTCTAAAACCAGAGCCATTATTTATTAAAATTGAATAATTTAATTGATAGTCACGTTAATTTTGGTCATGAATTACTTAAAAATTCTGTCTCAGATATTTGTAAGGAAGCTCTTGAAAATAATATAGAAAGAATTTTAAGTATTAATTCCAATATCTTCGAGTTTCAAAAAGATATTAATTTGATCAAAGACTTCAATTTTGTAGATATTACTTTAGGACATCACCCAAATAATACTCTTAATACCAATGCAGAAGAAATAAAGAGGCTTTTAAATGAAAATATTAAAAAATTTGAAGATAGAATTGTCGGAATAGGGGAAACAGGTTTGGATTATCACTATAATATACCAAAAAATAGGCAAATAGAGTGTTTTAAGGCTCATTTAGATATAGCAAGTGTTTATAAACTACCATGTGTTATTCATATGAGAGATGCGGAAACAGATATGATTGAAATTTTAAGCAAGTATTCTAAAAAATTGGGTAAAATTCTTATTCATTGCTTCACTGGAAGTGAGGAATTTGCAGAGAAATGTATTGATTTAGATTGTTTTTTTTCTTTGTCTGGCATTATTACATTCAAAAATGCAAATAAGCTTCGAGAAACAATCAAAATACTCCCATTAGAAAGAATTATATTTGAAACTGACAGCCCATATCTCACACCTGATCCTTATAGAGGTAAAGTTAATAAACCTGGTTATCTCAAAATTATATTAGAAAAATATTGTGAAATAACCGGTAATGACTATTTAACAACTAGTAAAATTAGCACTAATAATTACAAAAAGCTTTTTAAGATAAATGTCTGAAAATATTGAATTAAATGTATTAGGTTGTGGCTCTAGTTTTGGTGTTCCGTTATCTCACAACATTTGGGGAAATTGCGATCAAACAAATATTAAAAATCATCGAACTAGACCATCAATACTTTTGAAAAAGGCAGGAAAATCAATATTAATTGATACAAGTCCTGATTTAAGAAGACAATTAATAGATAACAAAGTAGATAATATAGACTCTGTTATTTATACTCACTCACATGCCGATCATATACACGGGATAAATGATTTAAGGGCAATTTCTCTAATAAATAGAAAGAAAATACCAATATATTCTGATGAGATAACATTAAATATTATTAAAAATAGTTTCTCTTATTTATTCTCCAAAGACTCTAATCATGGTTATGAACCTATTCTGCTAGCTAACACACTAAACTCTAAATTCATTGAATTAAATGGCTTCAATATTGAAATTGTACGGCAAAATCATGGGAATATTGACTCCTATGGTTTCATTTTTGACAATAAAATAGCCTATAACCTTGATATAAAATTTTTCTATGATGAAAACTATTTAGATAGAATTAAAGGGATTAAATGCTGGTTTGTTGGTTGTTTAAGGTATGACGACCATCCATCTCACGCGAGCTATAAAGAGATTATTGATTGGACTAAAAAAGTTAAGGCAAATCAAACATTTTTAAGCCATATGACGGCTCATATAGATTATGAAACTGAGTTCAAGAAACTATCTAGTAGTCGTGTTTACCCGGCATATGACGGTCTTAAACTAACTATATAAATATAATATGATTTAAGTATCTTAATCGTGATCGTGATTAGCTATCTTTTCTTTTAAACTCATGCAAACTTCTTCTGAAGAAGCCATTAAAACAGTATCACTGATTTCACATGGAGTGCTATAAGACATCTTATTCGATGATATATTTTCATCATCTGATGAATGGGCTGTGCACATACTTGCATAAGAGCTAGATGATATTAAAGAAAAGATAGTTACCAATATAATTCTTAACGTTTTCATAATTTCTTTTATAGTTGATAGCTAAAAATAGATTACAGAAACTAGTTATTTTTTTTATTCTAGATTCTTATAATATATATTATGCAACAAATAAATATATAAATGTCAATAAAATCAGTAACAGAACAGTTAGATATTATAGCCCCTGACCTCAAAATTTTAGAATTTAATAAACCTACAGCAACAGTTGAACAAGCTGCTAACGCTCATAACGTAGAACCTGGACAAATTGTTAAAACAATAGCTTTAGCCCTAGATAAACCTATTTTGCTAATGACTGCGGGAGATGTAAAGATTGATAATAAAAAGTATAAGGATTTTTTCAAAAAAAAGGCAAAAATGCTGTCAGCTGACGATACTTTAACTTGTACCACTCACCCTATTGGTGGTGTTTGTCCATTTGGATTACCTGTAAAAATTGATATTTATGCAGATAAATCCTTAATTGCATATGACACAGTAATACCAGCTGCAGGATCGAGAAATAGTTCTGTTAAAATTCAAAGAGAAAGGCTAATTGAGATGACAAAAGCCATAATTGTTGATGTAACAAAAAGTAAGTAAAAACAGTATACTATTTTGTATCGTTAATCTTAGATTTTACTATTTTTGGAGCAGTTGCAAATGTAGCTGCTGTCATAAATGTTCCAAAAATAAGCAAGAAATGTGCACTAGCTGTAATACCAAATATTAAAAAAGAACCAAAATACAATGAAAATACGATACACCACATCCAGGCTAAAAGCTGCATAATCAGGTGTCTCAAAGCCACACTTGGTATCTTTCTTAGTGGATTCCACTCGGCATCCATAACGCTGCTGTAAACTTGCATAAACATGTTTTTCATGGACTTTTATACATGCGACAGATGTGACCAGATCACAAATTTTTAAATATAATTTTAATTAATTGAGATAAGTTTAATTAATGAAAAAGATAGAGTTTTGGTACTCAATTGGAAGTACATATACATACCTTTCTACCCAAAGATTGAACGATTTAGCCAATCAAAAAAATATTGAATTTGAATGGTGCCCTTTTAGCGTTCGCTCCAGAATGATTGAAATGGAGAATGTTCCTTTTATGGCAGAAAAAAAGAGGGATAAAATTGATTATATGTGGAGAGATGTTCAAAGAAGAGCTAATTTTTATGGATTTGAGGCTAAAGTCCCAGCTCCCTACCCTCTGAAAGAGTTCGATTTAGCCAATAAAGTTGCTATTCTTGGAAAAAATCAAGGTTGGATTAAAGAATATACTATACTAACCTACAAAAAGTGGTTTTTAGAGCATTTAGAGCCTGGATCAGAACCAAATCTAAGTTCTACTCTGAAGGAAATTGGGCTTGACTCAGAAAGTGTTATAAATATGGCTCAAACAGATGAAATTGAGCAAAAATATTTAAAAAATACAGAAATGGCTAAAAATAAGGGTATTTTTGGTAGTCCCACATTTATCGTTGAAAATGAGGTTTTTTGGGGTGATGACAGATGTGAAGATGCCATTAAATGGCTTTTAAAATAATGTCTATTTCCGATTTTTTTGCGTTTTAAGGTGTGTTGAAATTTCATTAAGTATAATTCCTTAGGTAAATTTATGAATTTGACTATTGATTTACAAAAAAAAATATTGATAATATTTATCCTCAAAATCCAAATATTTCTTAAATCTTGTAAATGTCGCAATTTACATTCTATTTTTTAACTAAAAATACGATATTTTATCCTTTATTTATGGCTTTCTGTAAATCATAAATTGAATAACTATCTAAATAGTTTTATAAGCAAGCAATTATAACTATGGGTTAATTTAATACTCAAATTTTGCTGATTAATTTGATAAATCGCATTAAATGTTAATTAAATCAAACAAAATAATATTAATTTAAAATATTTATTCTGAATAAATCATTAAATCATTATTTTATTTTAAATTGAGTCAGATTATTAATATTTAGGCTCTTAAAAGCTATATGAAATAATTTTATATAAAATGTGTAAAAACAATTACTTAATACAAATATCTAACTTATATTATAGTATTAAATTATAAATTTTCAACTTTGGAAAGTTTTTTTCTCTCGTTTGGGTCTAAATATCTTTTTCTTAATCTTAAATTTTGAGGGGTTACTTCGAGTAACTCATCGGAATTTATATACGTCATCATCTCCTCAAGAGACATAATTTTAGGGGAAGTTAAATTAACAGCTTCATCTGAACCAGAAGCTCTAACATTGGTTAATTGTTTACCTTTGAGGACATTTATCTCTAAATCATTATCTCTAGTATGTTCTCCAACGACCATACCTTGATAAACAGGTGTTTGATGTTTAACAAACATTATACCTCTGTCTTGAAGTTTCCAAATAGCATAAGCAATAGCCTTACCGTCGCCTGTTGAAATCAAGGCTCCTGCTCTTCTTTCTGTAATCTCCCCTTTGAATGGTTTATAAGAGTGAAATACTCTATTTAGAACTCCTGTGCCCCTAGTATCTGTAAGAAATTTACTTTGATAGCCTATTAGACCTCTTGATGGAGCTATAAACAATAATCTAGTTTTATCAGTCCCAGACTGCCTCATATCTAACATTTCAGCTTTTCTTTGGTTCATATTATCAATAACGATACTAGAAAACTCATCATCTACATCTATCGTTACTTCTTCGTAGGGCTCGCACTTGGTTCCATTTAATTCTTTGTAAACAACTTTTGGTCTTGATAGCGTTAATTCAAAACCCTCTCGTCTCATTGTTTCAATTAAAACACCTAATTGTAATTCACCTCTTCCACCAATTTCAAAAGAGTCTTTGTTTTGGTTTTCTGAGAAAGTAATAGCAACATTCGTCTCTGCTTCTGCTATTAGTCTATTTCTTATTAAAGTTGATGTAACTTTTTTACCTTCAGTCCCTGCTAAAGGAGAGTCATTAACCATTATATTTATTGACATGGTTGGAGGATCTATTGGTGTAGATTTTATTGGTATTTCTATTTCTGTAGAACAAATAGTGTCAGATACTGATGTTGTCGATAAACCAGCTATACAAACAATATCTCCAGTATTAACAGAGTCGACAGTTATTTTTTTAGTCCCTTCAAATTTTAAAAGTTTTGTTAGTCTTCCTGTTTCTACAATTTTACCTGAAAGATTAACTGCGTGAACATTGTCATTAATTTTGGCAGATCCCTGTTCTACTCTTCCAATTAAACATCTTCCTAAATAAGGATCATAATCAAGAAGGGTTGAAAGCATCGCGAAAGGTTTTGAATTATCGACGTCTGGGGATGGAACATGATTAATAATTTTATCTAAAAGAGGTGTAAGGTTTGTTCTTTCTTCAGTTAGCTCATTTACACACCAACCACTCCTTCCCGAGGCATACAAGACTGGAAAATCTAATTGTTGGGTATTTGCATCGAGTGATACAAATAAATCAAAAACTTCATTTAGCACGTCATCTGGCCTCGCATCAGATTTATCAATTTTATTTATTACAACTATAGGTTTAAGCCCTTGATTCAATGCTTTACCGAGTACAAATTTAGTTTGTGGCATAGGCCCTTCGGAAGAGTCAATCAATAAAATAACACCATCCACCATGGATAAAACACGCTCTACTTCACCTCCAAAATCGGCATGACCAGGAGTATCAATTATATTAATTCGAATATCTTTAAAAATTATAGAGGTAGGCTTTGCTAAAATAGTAATACCTCTCTCTTTTTCTAAATCATTAGAGTCCATAATTCTTTCTGAAACCTCTTGATTATCTCGGAAAATCCCACACTGTTTTAATAAGTTATCTATAAGAGTAGTTTTACCATGGTCTACGTGGGCAATAATTGCAAGATTCTTGATATCATTCATTGAGATAGGTGTCTTATAGATTAAATTTAGTTATTTAAAAGCTTATTTTTTGCTTCAGTTATTAAATTAGATAGATAATTATTTCCATCTTTATCAGGATGGAACTTTTTCATTAAATCGTAATATGATTTTTTAATATCCTCATCTGAAGCACCTTTTTTAAGTCCTAAAACAGAAAGAGCTTCCTCTTCTGTCATTTGGGACTTATCTGAGGATGATGAAGTTTGTTTATTCTGACTAATTATTACATTTAAAATATTAAATCCACGTGGATCATTATTTTTAAGTTCCTCTAATAACTTAGATACTTCATTTTGAGATAAAGATGAAAAAGAGCGGCCTTTAAATTCACCTTCAATAATATTGATACTTGCTTGACGTGACTGAAGGATTATTTCAATTTGAAGATACTTTGTGTTTATTTTTGGTTTGAACTTTCCTCCAAAAGAGGATCGTGAAAATAAATTGAGAATACTTAATAGAGATGAGATTCTTCTAAAGAAAAGTAATGCGGGCGCTAAAGCAACAGGTAAGAAATTTAGTTTCCCTGAAAATATTAAGAAAAATCCTAAGATTATTATCAAGGTAATAATCAAATACTTTTTGTTTTGAGCAGATAATTGGTTTCCAAAAAAAACAAAAATACATAGTGCTACTATTGATAATAAAATTAAGAGTTTAATCATCCTAAATTAATGTTTATTTGCTTTATTCTTTGCTCTCTTCCACAGCCATACTTGTAATATGTATATTTAATTGGGTTTTTTTTGTAATAATCTTGATGATATTCTTCTGCAAGGTAAAAGTTTTTAAAAGGTAAAATTAAAGTTTCAACATTTTGATCATGATTTGTTTCAATTTTAGAAATATAAAAATTTACTTTATCTATAAATTCCTGGTCATTGCTAAAGATTGCACTTTTGTATGAATAGCCTTTGTCACAAAACTGACCATTGCTATCAAAAGGGTCTATATTTAAAAAAAAACTTTTGACTAATGTGTCCAAACTCACAATTTCAGAGTCATAGATGATTTCTACAGCCTCTATATGACCTGTATTCCCTTTTACAACCTCACGGTAAGTAGGATTTTCAACATGACCACCAGAGTAACCTGATTGAACATTAACCACCCCTTCTATTTCCTCATAGACCTCCTCAACACACCAAAAACAACCCCCTGCCAGGTAAATTGTATTAATTTTTGCAAGACTAAATAAGGGGAGCAAAACTAAAATAAATAAATATCTAAAAATCATATTGCGTTAATAAACAAACTACGAAACTTCAAAGTATTTAGACCGGGTTTTCCGTTTGAAATGGTATGTTTATCAACTTTTATTATGGGCATGATAAAGTTTGTGGCACTTGTCATGAATGCCTCATCTGCATTAATAAGTGATTTAATTGAAAACTTCTTTTCCTCAAATTTAAATTTATTTTTTTTCAAAATTGAAATCAATTTGTGTCGAGTACATCCTTTTAAAATTCTAAAGTTAAGTGGATGTGTAATACATTTATTTTTCTTTATAATCCATATACTCGAGGAGTTACCCTCAGTTATCATATTTCTGTTATCAAATAGCACTGCCTCGTGAGATTTATTTTTCTTAGCATGATTTGCAGCTAAGACATTTCCTAGTAAAGATATGCTTTTAATATCAGATCTCTGCCATCTTACATCTGGATATAGAGATGTTTTGACACCCTTTTGAGCCAATTGATTTAAATTTTCAAAATTTTTAAATATTGAATAAATAACAATATTGGATTTGAGGTTGTTCGAATATTTATGCTCCCTTGGATTTTGATCTCCTCTTGTAATCTGTATATAAACTATTCCCATTTCTAATTGATTAATTTTTTTGATCTTTTTTGAAATACTTTCAATCTGATTTTTATTCAGACTAATTTTCATATCCATTTTTTTTAAAGAAACAAATAATCTATTCAAATGCAGTTTAAAATCTACAAATTCATTCTTAAAAACAGCGATAACTTCATAAACACCATCTGAGAATTGATAACCTCTATCCGTAACACTGACAGTTGATTGACTGAGCGGTTTATATTTTCCATTGATATAACAGGTTGTCATAAGATTATCTTTTTGGTTATATTAGTATTATGAATCTTAAAAGACGAGATTTTATTAAAAAATTTTCTTGTGCCTGTTGTGCACCATTATTCCTGCCTTCCTGCACTGAAGTTGCGATAACAAATCGAAAGCAACTCTCAATTATTTCTGATGAAAATATTAATCAACAAGCCCTTCAGGCTTATGAAAAAGTCAAAAAACAAGAAAATTTAATAGAGTCTGGACCTAATTACAGGGCAGTAAAAGAAGTAGGCCTCAGAGTTACAGAGTCTGTTGAGGAGTATTTTTTAAAGATGGGTCAGTCTGATGCTATTAAAAACTATAATTGGGAGTTCATTTTGATAGATAGCAAAGACACTCTAAATGCTTGGTGCATGCCGGGAGGTAAAATTGCTTTTTATACAGGTATCTTAGATGTAACGGCTAATAAAGATGGTATAGCCTCTGTTATGGGACATGAAATAGCACATGCTGTTGCAAGACACAGCGTTGAGAGAGCTAGTCAAGCATTAGCTATTAACTTAGGCACAACAATTTTAGATATAGCTCTTGAAGGAGCTCTATCTAACACTTCTGCTGATGATTATCTTGTTAAATTAGGTTTATCTTTACCTTTTAACAGATTGCAAGAGTCTGAGGCTGATTATTTAGGCTTAGCCTTTATGACCATGGCTAATTACGATAATCATGAATCTTATAAGGTGTGGCAAAGAATGGCTGAAGCTCAAAAAGGAAATACTCCTCCAGAATTTTTATCCACACATCCCTCTCCTAAAAATCGTATTGAAAAACTTAAGAATTGGATACCTGAAGTCGACTTAAGATTTACCTAAAAGCGTTGTTTTGTCATACTTCCAACTAATAAGAAATTAATTATATTATCTGTATGAACAAAGTTATTAAGTTAAAAAAACAACCAAAAACTAGTGAATCTGATAGCATTAAACAGCTAAACAGTAAGCTAAATAAGCTTGATAAAAAGATCGATAACCTCTACGTGAGGTTAGATGGACACATAAATAAGATTGATAAGGTTTATTCTAGATTAGAGGAGCATTTTTCTGGTATTGAAAAACTATTATCCTTTTTTAAATTTAGAAAATAATTACTTCAATAACTCATAATTAATATCCTCAAAAGACTCAAATAAACTCTCATAATTATTTGAAAACCACTGCTTTATTTTTGATTTATTAATAATGACAGGATTTCTTTTATGTATAAACTCAATACTCTCTATAGAAGATTTTGTTAAGATCGAAAAGTAATAAGTATTATCAATTAAACTAAATACAGCTGCAAAAAAACCAACTTGTGAATCAGTATATAATTTATATTTTTGTTTTTGTGTATCAGTACTCATCCACTCAAAATAAAAATTAAAGGGTACTAAACAACGATTATTCACAATTAGTTTATTACTAAATGATTTTTCTTGAACAGTCTCTGATCGAATATTGAATAGTGTTTTTCCTTTTGGCAGCCAATCAAATAATAAACCCCATTTAGATTGTTTAAATAAATATTTGGAATTTTGTAATAAAATAATAGGCGCTTCAGTAGAAGGAGAAATATTATCATTATTATAGTCAAAAATAGGTTTAAAGTTATTTATGGTTTCTAGTTTAAAATAAGATTGGTTATCTTTGAGATTAAGCGAATATCTTCCGCACAAAGTTAAATTTTTCTAAAGTTTAAGTAATTAGATATATCAAAATCTTTATATGAAGCTCTCAAACCCAAAAAACTAAAGTAATCATCTCTAATTTTGGTTCCAAGGGGCGTATCTGTATAGTTGTCTAAAACGCCACTGATATTTTTTTTGGCCTCAATAACAATATCCTTAGGTAGTTGTCTAAATTCCACACCCAGTGATTTCAATTTTTCTATAGCCACAACCTCTTTGTACATAAAATCAGATAGCATTTCTTGATTTTCGGACTGACAAGCAAACTCAATAATACTTTTAGCTTCATTATCAAAGGAGTTCCATTTGTCTAAATTCATACCTAGAGATATTGAAACTGTAGGTTTTTTAAAATCAGGGTAATAACAATAATTGGTTACTTTATAAAAACCAAACGCCAAATCCATGACTGGGTTTGACCAATCAGCAGCATCTATGGCGCCACTAGATAGTGACTGAAGTATTTCTCCACCAGGTATGTTTACTGGTGTGGCTCCCATTGTCTTCAATAAATCACCACCCATCCCAGGACTTCTTATTTTTAGTTTTGCCACATCTTCAACGCTATTTAATTCATTTTTAAACCATCCAAATAATGTTGATCCTGTATTACCAACTAAGAAATGCTTAACATTAAAATCTGACCCTAGCTCATCCCAAAGCATCTGACCATTTCCAGAGTAAATCCAGGAGTTGAATTCTTCTGCAGTCATGCCAAAAGGTACTGCTGCAAAAAATGGGTAGGCTTTATTTTTTCCTCCCCAGTAAAATTCTGCTGAATGATATAAATCAGCTGTACCAGATGAAACAGCATCAAAAACTCCAAATGGTGGGACTAGTTTACCAGCAGAGTAAACATTAACCTTAATTCTCTTATTAGATAAACTCTCAATTCGTTGAGCTAATCGATTTGCTCCCAAGCCAATACCTGGAAAACTCTCTGGCCAGGAGGTGACCATATTTAATTCAGTAGTTGTGCTAGCATGCACATTAAAAGTAGAAAAAGTAGCCGCACCTAATACTGGTATAGAGGCATTTTTTATAAAACTTCTTCTATTAATTTTTTTTTTCATAAAATGATAAATATAAGATAACACTTTATAAATAAAAATGAAATTAGAAGTAAAAAGTTTATTAGCCGCACTAGATGAACAGAAAATTGAATATAAGCTTTTTGAACATGAAGCTTTTTTCACTGTCGAAGAATCAAGTAAATTAAAGATAGATTTGAATATGCAAGGTGCGCATACAAAAAACCTATTTTTAAGAGATAAAAAGAGAAATTTTTATTTACTATCCTGCCTAGATAATACTGAAGTAGATCTAAAAATAATTAAAAATACAATCCAATGCCAAGGTAATCTTTCCTTTGGTAGTGCAGATTACTTATATGAAAAACTAGGAGTTAAGCCAGGTTCTGTCAGCCCTTACTCTTTAATTAATAACCCAGATAAAGACGTAAGTTTTTACTTAGATAAAAGGATTTGTGAATTTGAGTTATGTAATTTTCACCCGCTTGATAATACCAAAACTATCCAAGTAAAAACAACAGATTGCATAAAATTTTTAAAAACAATAACAATTGTAAAGTTGATTGATTTTACAACTATGGAAATTACTAATCTCTAAAATTTTGAAACTGTAGTGGGATTTTAATATCGCTAGTTTTCAATAATTCAATCATGGATTGTAAATCATCTCTTTTTTTTCCTGTAATTCTCACTTCATCACCATTTATGGAGGCCTGAACTTTAGCCTTTGATGTTTTTACAAGATTAGTAATTTTTTTTGCATCCTCTTTAGAAATACCATTAAGTATATCTATAAACTGTCTTACTCTATTACCTGAGGCGGTCTCTGTTGATTTAACATGAATAAATTTAGGATCAATTTTTCTTCTCACTATATTATTTTTTAAAATATCATTGAACTGGGATAATTTTGTATTATCAGTCGTTTCAATAGTGATTGAAAAATCAGAACGCTCGATTGAAGAATTTGTATTCTTAAAGTCAAATCTATTATCAACTTCTCTTTTTGTATTATTGATGGCATTATCGATTTCTTGAATATCTGGTGAAGAAACAACATCAAAAGAAGGCATAATTGAACAATACAATATTTTTATTTATTTCAACACTAATAGTTTGGGGACCTACTTGGTATATAATTAAATTTCAGCTGGGAATAGTTGATCCAATGACATCGGTTTTTTATCGATTTTTTTTATCTGCCATCATAATTTTAGTCTTTTGTGCGTTCAAAAAAATAAACCTTAGATTTACATTGAAGGAACACCTCTTGATTGCAGCTCTTGGTATTTCGTTATTTAATATAAATTATGTTTTTTTCTACCTTTCCACAGTGCATTTAATCAGTGGATTTGTCGCTTTATGTTTTTCATCAATTTTATTTATGAATGTCGTTAATAACATTGTTTTTAAACGTAAATATCCCAAAATTATGACACTAGTTGGAGGCCTCATTGGAACTTTAGGTTTATTATTTATTTTTTATGATGAAATCGTTAGTTTTGAATTTTCAAAGGGTACGAGTATTGGAATATTATTAGGAGTATTGGCGACCTACTTCGCATCTATAGGAAACCTAATATCAGAGTACACTTCTAAAATTAAATTGAATGTTGTGGCTGTTACAGGTTATGGAATGTTATATGGCTCTATAACCTTACTAATTTATCTATTAGTAGTCGGTATAGATTTAAATTTTGATTTTAGTTATAAATATATAATTTCTCTTTTATATTTATCAATTTTTGGAAGTGTATTTGGTTTTATCCTCTACTTGTCAATAATTAAAAATATTGGGGCAAATGATGCAGCTTATGTTGCAATCATAATGCCTCTCATAGCACTAATAATTTCTACCATATTTGAAGGATTAATATGGGATATGAACTTATACATAGGTGCGTTTTTAGTACTATTTGGAAATATATTAATTTTAAAAAGAAATTAGTTTTTAAATAATTTTTTTTGCATAATTACAATCATACTTGCCATTAAAAAAAGTATTAACATGGGTGTATAAACGAATTCAATACCAAAGATATCTGCAACATATCCTAAGGCAGGTGGTGCAATCATAAAAACACCATAAACCCCTATCGTGATAATAGTTATTCCCACCGTAGGATTCACATTTTCAATCGAAGATCCGAAGGTGTAACAAATAGGGATAATAGAAGAGACACTGAAACCAGCAATAATAAAACCTATAATTGCAAATATTAAGGAACTACTTAATGCTATTACTAGTGATCCTAACAAAGAACCGATCACTGAAAGGACAAGAAAATTATAGATACCAAATAATTCTTTTAGTTTATCTCCGATTAATCTTCCAAAAACCATACTTCCGTTAAAGGCTATTGCGGCAAGGCCAATATTAAAACCATCAGCATTAATATAATCTCTCATATATAAAGATCCCCAAGAGTCTGTGCCCCCTTCTAAAAATACTGCTGTGACAGCTAACACAAATAAAACTATTAGAAACAATGGCCAGTTAAAAAAAATAGAAAAGAAAGATAAAGAGTCTGATTTATTATTTTTTATAGTTAAGCTGCTAAAAAAAATTACTGGGGCTAAAATTGCAACAAACACAATTGAATTTATAAAAAAACTAATTTTAAACTCCAAAAATAAACTGGTTAGCAAAGAACCGGACAACAATCCAATACTCCAAAATGCATGAAAACCTGACATCATGGGTTTATTAAACTTTTTCTCTAAAGAGGTCGCTTGCACATTAAGAATTACCTCAAATAGTCCATAACAAACACCAAATATAAAACTCAGCAATGCCATGAATTCAAATAATTGTGCAAATGGTATTAAAAGCCATAAAACACTTATAATAAATCCAGACATAAGGGATATTTTTTTGGACGAATAAAGTTGTGTTATTTTTGGTGCAACGATCATTGTTAAAACGGAACCAATTGAAAAGATAACAAATAAATAACTCATCCCTGTGTAATCAACTTCTATTTGATCTTTTATATCGGGAATTCTAACAGCCCATAAACCTACAAAAAAAGAAATTGAAAAAAATAGTGCTTTGCATGCATTAGTATCTGAAATATGAATTTTCAATTTTTAAAATTAAAAGTAATTAAATTACTACCATCCACCATCATCATCTGCTTTTTTATCTTTTACAGATTTTCTTAATGATGTTTTAACTAACTTCCAAATACCATTACCTGAAACAATTATTTCATTTTTTGAAAAAACTTCGCATTTCACAAAACATAAAGTTTTAGTCATTCTTTCAATAGAAGGAATACCTATTAATTCATCTCCTTTTTGAGCAGAAAAGGTAAAGTGTGTGTTCATTGATATAGTCACACATGGCCTATTACCAAATGACTTGTAAGCAGCATTACCCATTACATTATCTAAGACGGACATTAAAAAACCACCATGGGCAAAATTTCCTGAATTAAGATGTTTTTCAGCAACAGTTATACGATATATGTTCTGATTATTTTCTTGTTTTGTCTCTAATTCACCTAGTAATAATGAATACGAAGATTTTGATATTAACTTCCAGGTCATATATAACTTTATAATGCAATCTTTCAAAAAAGAAATGTTTTATAAAATCACCTAGATAAATTTTTTAATGGACAAATAAATTGATACACAATGAATAGATCTTTTAGGACAGATGACAACAGTTTAAATAGTTTTATACCTAGCTATTCAGGTACGAACGGTGCCGTAGCAACTCATTCTAATTTATCATCAATGACCGCTTACAGTATTTTAAATGATGATAAAGGGAATGCATTTGATGCTGCTGCTGGAGCGATGTTAGTTGAAGGCCTTGTCAATCCTCAAATGTTTGGAATGGGAGGAGAAGGAGTGATGATTTTAAAACCAAAAGATCAAAATCCTTTAGTTTTAAATGGAAATACAATATCTCCAAGAAAATTTGATTTTTTAAACTTAGTTACAAGGGGTTATACAGAAGTACCTGATCAGGGTATTTTAAGTGCTGGTGTCCCCGCTGCATTTTCTTCTATTTTTAGGATGTTGCAAAGATACGGGAGTCTTGATTTTAAAATAATCTCTCAATATGCAAAGGTATATGCGAAGGGAGGTTTTCCAATACACACTGGAATTATTAATCAAAATAAATTTGGATTAAATAGTTTAAAAGACAAATTTAAGAAAGAATGGAAAAATTCTGCAAAACTATATTTAAAAAATAATAAAGATATTCCAAAAGTTGGAAGCTTATTTAAAAATTTAGCTTACTCAAACTTATTAGACTATCTAGGTAATTATGAGAAAAAAATTACTGGTACTCGAAACAATAAGTTTAATAAATTACATGATGCTTTTTATAAGGGCGATGTAGCAAATTCTATTTTAAAATTTTCTAAAAGAAATGACGGTCTTCTCTCAAAAGAAGATTTTGAAAATTTTAATGTAAAGTTTGAAAAAACGATTTTTGAGAAATATGGTGATTTTCAAGTCCATAAAACTAATTTTTGGGGTCAAGGATTAACAAGTTTAATGTTGTTAAAAATGGCAAATAAACAAAAAATTAAAACTCTACAATCAGCTAATGATATTCATAAATTTATTGAAATTTTAAAATTAACATTTGCTGACAGAGAGATGTATTTTACTGGTAAATACAATACAAGAGTAAAGGCAAGTCACCTATTAAATGATACTTACTTGAATAAAAGAATTCGACTAATTACAGAAAAGGCTATTGATACAATCATCCCTGGAGATCCTCTATCTAAAAATTCTTTACTGCCAATCGACAATGACATTAAACCATGGGGAGCTGGGACTGTACATATTAGCATTATAGACAAGGATAATAATGCAGTTTCATGCACACCTAGTGGAGGCTGGATTAGATCTAATGAAGTAATTAATGAATTAGGATTTCCTTTAGGAAATAGACTAATGACCTTTTATTTATCAAAACCTGGTCATGCAAATTTCATTACTCCTTTGCAACAACCGAGAACAACGCTGAGTCCAACTTTGATTATCAATCATAAGAAAA
This sequence comes from uncultured Alphaproteobacteria bacterium, assembly GCA_902601865.1. Taxonomy (GTDB): domain Bacteria; phylum Pseudomonadota; class Alphaproteobacteria; order HIMB59; family HIMB59; genus HIMB59. The sequence continues at coordinate 54,774 of CACKOX010000006.1, forward strand.
AGGAAATATTAAGTTGTGGGACTATGGGTGGTGATGCTCAAGACCAATGGCAAGCTCAATTTTTAATGAATTATATGTTTTCAAATAAAAATATAGATCAAGCCTTAAATGAGCCCAGAGTTTCATCAGAGCATTTACCTGCTTTTTTCCATCCACATGATCCAAATTATAAACAGTTATTGTTAGAAGAGCGGCTTGCACCCTTACAGTCAAAATTAATTAAAAAAGGTCATAAATGCCAAACAGTTACTGACTGGAGTGAAGGTTTTATATTATGCACTAGAAAGAAAAATAAAATTTATGATGCATATGCAGATATTAGAAGTTATAAAAGTCAAATATTTCAAGCACAAGCATTGGCATGGTAAAGAAACATAAAAAATTAAGTGATTTAGTAGATGTAGTTAAAAGACTACGCAATCCAAAAAATGGATGTCCATGGGATATTCAACAAACATCAAAATCTTTAGCTAAATATACTTTAGAGGAAGCATACGAAGTAATAGAAGCAATTGAGTCTAATAATTATCGTGAATTAGAGGGAGAGCTTGGAGATTTGTTACTCCAAGTTATTTACCATTCAATTATTGCAGCTGAAAAAAAGAAATTTTCTATTGAAGATGTTATTGATACCAGTGTTAAAAAAATGAAATCACGTCACCCACATATTTTTATGCGCGATGAGTCGATTAAAACTGTTCAAGATGTAAATGAATTTTGGGAGACACAAAAAAAATATGAGAGAAAAAAAAAGGGAGCTCAATCTGTTTTAGATGGTGTGAGTGTTAGTCTTCCCGCCGTTACAAGATCGTTAAAACTTCAAAAGAGAGCTGCAAAAGAGGGTTTTGATTGGAAAGACGCTAATGGAAATTTGAAGAAGGTAAAAGAAGAATTAAATGAACTTTCTCACGAAATAAAAGCTCAAAATAAAAAGAAAATAAAAGAAGAATTAGGTGACTTATTATTTTCCTGTATTAATTTATCAAGAAAATTAGGACTTGATACTGAGACTGTAATCAGAGACTCTAATAGAAAATTTGAAAAACGTTTTAAAAAAATGGAAAAACAAATGAATAAAAAAAAGTTAGAGTGGAATTTAAAAAACCTGGAAAAACAATGGCAAAACTCAAAATAGTTCTATTTAGTATATTTTTTTCAGTTTTATCTAATAGCCTCTTATCTTACGAAATTACAGATCTAATAAAAATACTTATTGAAAAAAATGAAACTAATTCAAAATTTAAATACGATAATTTAATAGAAGATAAAAATTTACAAAATGCTGACTCCTTATACATACCAGAAATTGATTACTCATTTAACATATCTAATAATATTTCAAGTACTACAAATACATCTAATTATAACTCAGATACTCATACTCTAAGTGCCACAGTTAACCTATATAATGGTGGTTTTAGTCAATTAAATTTAATAACAACGCAAACAAGAAATCAAGCTTTTGATTATTTAAGGGAGTATCAAAAAGAGTTATTAATTAAAGAATTACTCAATGGCTACAGTAATTTGCAAACATTAATTTTTAAAAAGAAAAATCAACACTTGAATTTAGAGTTTTATAAAAAGAAAGTTCTAGAGGCAGAAATTTTATTTCAAGCAAATAGAATTACTAAAACTGAGTTATTGGATTTAGAAAATGAACTATTAGAAGCACAAACAGTTTTGTTAGATTATGATAGACAGATAGATAACTTAATGCTGCAAGTAAGTAAATTACTTGATTTAGAAATAAAAGATGAAGATGTTAATTTTAATTATGAAATTGATGTATCTAGCACTCAAATTAATAAGAAATTATTTTCAGATTTAATGGGATCTTCTTATGGTCAGTATTTATCTTTTATAGAAAACACATATCTACCTGAGTTGGAAATGAGCAAAAAGGATTTAAGACCCTCAGTTGATCTGACATACACTTTAAGTGAAAGTGAGAATTATTCTGCAACAATTGATCACAGAAGGTCTTCTTCACTTTCTTTAACATTAAAAATTCCTATTTATGATGGGTACAAAGATGAAAATAATTTTGATATAGAACAATACAATTATCAAAAAAAATTGCTTGAACATAAAGATTTAAAGAGAGATATGTTGAATACATACCTTGAAGCATGGAATAACTATGATTTTTATTTAAATAAAATTGATAACCAAGTGAAAATTATGGATACCCTTAAACTGAAGTTAAAAGGTAATGAGATATTGTATAAGGCACAGAAAATTAATATCACTGAACTAATAGAAAGTCAGAACGACTTAAATGATGCACAGAATATTTTATTAGATTTGAATTCTCTCAAAAAATATTATTTAATAGACATTCTTATTTTTAACGGGGATTTAAATACAATTATTAATGGATTGGGATAGATTAAAAACATTTTATCATGTTGCTACAGCTGGTAGCATATCAAGAGCCATGGATACAATCCATCTCAGTCAATCAGCGATTACAAGACAAATACAATCTCTAGAACACAGTCTAAAGACAAAGCTTTTTAAAAGACATACCAAGGGTATAACTCTTACAGAACAAGGTTCATATCTTTTTGAAGAGACTGAGAAAATATTTGCTGATTTAAATTCTATTGAAAAAAAGATAGTTGAATATAAGTCAGTTCCCACTGGAAACCTGTCTATCAACACAACAGTTGCATTTGGCTCTATGTGGCTTAGTCCTAGAATAAATGAATTTATTCATGGATACCCAGAGATTAATCTTAAACTAAACTATTCTGAAGACGAACAAGATATGCTTCGCCAAGACTATGATATTGGTTTGTGGATGAGAAAACCTAAACATTTAGATCTAGTATCAAAACACATCGCAACTATAAAATATCATATTTATGGTTCTGCTAATTATATAAACGAAATGGGTATGCCACTTAGAAGATCTGAGCTGAATAGTCATCGTTTGATAACATATGGCATAGGTAAGCCCTCTCCTCTATCCGATACTAACTGGATATTAAAAACAGGTATTAAAAAAAACCAAAAAAATAGACGTCCTCATATAACCATTAACAACCTCTATGGTCTATTAGTTGCAGTCGAAACTGGTGCGGGTTTAGCTGCATTACCTGATTATATGGCTCAACATAAAGCACATTTAGTTAAAGTATTGCCTGATATTCAAGGACCAAGTTATGAAGTTCACATGGTTTATCATGAAAATTTAAAAGGAAGTTTAAAATTAATTGCATTTAGAGATTTCCTAATGAATAAAATAAGTCAATGGAGATTTTGACTTTAAAAATCTTCTTATTTCATTAAAAGTTAAATATTAATATGAATAATTTATTAAAAACCTATAAATTTAGTAATTTTAAAGTTATCAAAGGACGAGGGTGTTATTTACACACTTCAGATAACAAAAAATTATTAGATTTCTCAGCAGGTGTGGCAGTTAATTCTCTTGGGTATGATCACCCAATAGTAAGAAAAAGTTTACAAGATCAAATAAAAACTGGTATTACTCATTTGTCTGGCTCACAAATGCATGAGTTCAAGACTAAATTATCTAAATTATTATCTGAGAATTCTAACAAAGGTGATGTTTTCTTTTCAAATTCAGGTGCAGAGAGCATTGAAGCTGCATTAAAAATAGCAAGAAACTATGGAAGTAAAAAAGGCAAAGATGAGATTATTGCTATGACTTCCTCTTTTCATGGAAGAACAATTGGAGCCTTATCAGTTGGTAGTAATAAAAAATATAAGACAGATATTGGACCTGTACCAGGTAAAGTAAAGTTTTGTAAGTTTAATGATGTCTCTCATCTCAAAAAACTAGTTAATAAAAAAACAATAGCCATTATCATAGAGTTTATTCAAGGAGATGGTGGTATCAATATTTGCAGTAAAACCTTTGCTAAAGCAATAAAAGATATTTGTAAAAATAAGAAAATTTTATTAATTGGAGATGAAATACAAGGCGGCATAGGTCGAACTGGAAAAATTTTTGCATACAAACATTATGGTGTTAACCCAGATATTATAACCTCTGCTAAAGGATTAGGTTCTGGTATTCCCATCGGTGCAACAATTGTGAAAAAATATATATCTAATATTATTTCTACAGGTTTTCATGGATCTACCTTTGGTGGAGGTATGCTTCAGACAAGAGTTTCTTACAACGTATTGAAGTCTATAAATACTAAATCATTTTTAAATAAAGTACTGATTAATGGTAAATTATTATCAAGCTTACTTAGAAAGATACATGACAATCACAAAGATAAAATAGTTGATACAAGATGCCTAGGTTTGATGGCTGGCATAGAATTTAAAAATGATGAAATAGCTTTGAAAACATATAATAAAATGGCAAGAAATGGACTAATATCAACACTAATACAAGGTAAAATAATACGTCTTACACCTCCTCTAATAGTTTCAAAAATTGAAATAAATAAGGCTATTCTGATAGTTGCTAAATCTTTATAAAATTAATTAATAATCAAGGGATTGTTTTTGAAAGACTGTACCAATACCCTCCTCTGTCTCTAACTCATTTATAAGAGCATTCTTTATCTCACCACTAATAATGTGTATTTTTTGAACACCTTGATTAAGCGCCTTTAAGGAGTTTTCAACTTTCACAATCATTCCATTAGATATAATTTTTTCATCAAAAAGCTTCTTTGCTACGTTTTCATCAACTGCAGAAATTCTTTTTCCTTCAATATCCTTTATAAATGGAACGTCTGATATAAAAATTAATTTACTTGCAGTCAAATTAATTGCTAGCTCTGTAGCAATAGTATCGGCGTTAACATTTAATACTTCAGAAGTATTTTTATCTAAAACTAAACTAGGCATAATAATCATGTCATGTTCCTTAAATAAATTTTTAATTTGTAATGCATCAACAGATACAACGTCTCCTACTTGACCATAGTCAACACCATCAACTAGTTCTCTTCTCTTTGCAGCAATGAAGTCTTTTTTAGAAATAGGAATTGGAAAATTTCTTATATTATAACTTGAACTCAAACTAAATATGTCGATTAATATTTGACCGGAAATTTTCTTTGCTGCCTCTATATCATGAGAGGAAGTTATTCTTCTTCCATTTAATTTTTTTGGTTCTATACCATGAACGTTAATCATATAATTATCTAGTTGTCTTCCAAATCCAAAGACCAATACTACTTTTAATTTAGAAATAGAATTTAATAGTTCTTTTATGTCACTAATAACATTCTCAATATTTTCTTGATTATCACAAATTTTACCACTTACTTTAATTACAAGAATTGAATTTTGTAATATGGACTGATAAAAACTTTGATTTTTAATCATAGGTACAAAGGTATTATTTGATTTAATCCAAGTGCTTGATCTTGGTCAAAGATAAGGTTCATGCATTCTACAGCGTTACCAGAAGCGCCTTTAACTAAATTATCTAAGCATGCTTCAACAACAAAATGGTTCTCATCCTTAAAAGAAACGGTAATATCACAAAAGTTTGAGCCAACCACATTTGAGAGTTTTGTATTATTTTGAATTCTTATAAAAGGAGCGGATTTAAAACAATCTGCCAAACATGTATCTAAAAAATCATTATTGATGGTTTCTTTTGTTTCAATGTGACTTGTTAAATATATACCTCTTGAAAAAGGCCCAGATAGTGGCACAAAAGAAAGGTTTTTTCTTAAATTTGGAAAAGATTGATAAATTTCAGCCAAGTGGCGATGGGAGTTGATATTATAAGAAAACATATCTTTAGATCTTGTTGAATGATGATTTTTGTTTGTTGGATTTTTACCACCACCACTAGATCCTGTAATAGCAGTTACAGATACATTTTTAATTATGGAGTGAAATGGCAATAAAGATAACTGTGTTGTTAATGCAAAACACCCTGGGTTGGAAATGTTTGAAGATTTTTTTATTTCATCACCAGAATTTTCAATGAAGCCATATTGAAACTGACTTTGAGTATTGACATCAAAATTAGATTTATAATATTTATTATAATCTTCTTGACTAGAAATTCTAAAATCAGAACTCAGATCTATAATTTTAACTTTTGATATTAATTCTTTTACATATTCATGAGCTGAACCGTGAGGTAATGCTAAAAAAACGCAATCTAGATTTTTAAAATCA
>CACKOX010000007.1 GCA_902601865.1 uncultured Alphaproteobacteria bacterium
ATTCAAAACTTTCTCCAGGCTCCAAGATTGGAAATTCACCAACAACTCCCTCACCTTGAATATTAATTACTTTGCCATTAGCATCAATAATTATCCAATTACGATGATTAAGTTTAATGGTATTTAAAGATGAGTTTTTTATGTTTACTTGGTAGGCCCAAACATAATGGCCCTCTTGAGGAGAGGATTGATCATCGAGAAAATAAGGTATTACTGTAACTGTAACACCATTAGTTGTTTTAGAATACATCATTTCCAATATACCCCATTTATGGGGTATATTGAATAAAATAGATTTTAAAATAAACCCTGAATTAATCCTTTTTTGTCTAAGACAATTGAATTAGCACTTGGGACTCTTGGTAATCCAGGCATAGTCATAATTGCACCAGTAACTACGACAATAAATCCAGCACCAGCTGAAAGTCTGACTTCTCTAACAGGTACTGTAAATCCTTTGGGAGCACCCCTTAGGGCTGGATTAGTTGAAAAGCTATATTGTGTTTTAGCAATACATATCGGTAGTTTACCGTATCCACTTTCTTCAAAGCCTTTAAGTTGATCACTAATAGCTTTATCTATCACAATATCATCAGCTCTATATATTTTTTGTGCAACTGATCGTATCTTTTGTTCAAGGGAAGCATCATCTTCATACATGAATTTAAAATTAGATTGTTCATTTGCCTCACAAATCTTTACTACCTCTTCGGCTAAATCCAAAGTGCCTTCTCCACCGTCAGCCCAATGAGAACAAAGGATAGCTTTTACTCCCAATTTTTCACAACCTTCAGAAATTACCTTACTTTCTGACTCTGTATCAAGAGTAAAACTATTAATAGCTATTATTGGTTGGAGTCCAAAAGATTGTATATTTTCAATATGACGTTGTAGATTTTCAAAACCTTTCTCAACTGCGGAAACATTTTCATTATTAAGATCACCTTTTTCTACACCTCCATGAGATTTTAATGCTCTTACAGTGGCTACGATAACAACTACACTAGGTGTTAGACCAGCCTTACGACATTTAATATCTAAAAATTTCTCAGCACCTAAGTCTGCTCCAAAACCTGCTTCAGTAACAACATAATCTGCAAGTTTTAAACCAGTTTTGGTTGCTATGACTGTGTTACATCCATGGGCAATATTTGCAAAAGGACCCCCATGAATAATAGCAGGATTATTTTCTAATGTTTGAACTAAGTTGGGCATCAAAGCATTTTTTAGTAAAACTGTCATCGGCCCATCAGCCTTTACATCTCTTGCGTAAATTGGAGATTTATCTCTTTTATATGCAATTATGATGTCACCAATCCTTTTTTGTAAGTCATCAATATCATTTGCTAAACAAAAAATTGCCATTATTTCACTTGCAACTGTAATATCGAACTTATCTTCTCTTGGAAATCCGTTTGAAACCCCACCAAGATTGACATTAACTTTTCTCAAAGACCTATCTCCTAAATCTACAACTCGCCCCCATGTAATTCTTCTTTGATCTATTTGTAATTCATTGCCCCAATAAATATGATTATCAATTAGCGAAGACAATAAATTATGAGCAGAGGTAATAGCGTGAAAGTCACCAGTAAAGTGTAGATTAATCTCTTCCATTGGCACTACCTGTGCATATCCTCCTCCTGCAGCTCCACCCTTCATACCGAAACATGGACCAAGACTAGGCTCTCTGAGGCAAACAATTGATTTTTTTCCAATTTTATTTAGTCCATCATTTAAGCCAACAGAAGTAGTTGTTTTTCCTTCACCAGCAGGTGTGGGGTTAATCGCAGTGACTAATATTAATTTTCCATCAGGGTTGGATTTACTTTTTTCAATAAAATCAAAATTTATTTTTGCTGCATCATGACCATAAGGAATTAAATTCTCCTCTGGAATATTTACTTTAGCGGCAACATCTCTTATGTGAATTTTCTTAGCAGCTCTTGCAATTTCTATATCTGACATCGAACTTTCGATCCTTTCCCAAAAAATGTGGTATACAATATACCAATAACTTCATAAATATTTAAGCTATTTAAGTTAAAAAAAATCAAAATTCTCCCTTATTTTTTAGCCTATGTGTCGCATGAAAAATTTAATTACATAAAAAAGTCATTGTTACATATTATATTTATAATAGTTTGAAAATGTTGAAAATATTAGTGTTAGGTCTGGGTTATGTAGGAACAGCAAACGCTATACTTCTGTCTCAAGAAAATGAAGTAACCTGCTTTGATTTAGATATTTCAAAAACAAAGAAACTTATTAATGGAATTTCACCTATAGAAGATAAGGAAGTATCAGAATATTTATCATCAAAGAAATTAAATTTAAAAATAGTTAATAATTATCCTTCTGAAATTGATAGTTTTGATATTGCTATTATAGCCACTCCAACTAATTATGATATTGAGACAAATAAATTTGATACTTCGTCAATCGAACAATCATTAGAAAATATTCAAAAATCGAATTCTAATCCAACTGTAATTATTCGATCAACTGTACCAGTTGGATATGTTAAAAAAATACAAAATAAATTTCCTAATCTAGAAATTATTTTCGTTCCTGAATTTTTAAGAGAGGGCAGGGCTTTAAAGGATAGTCTTTACCCTTCAAGAATAGTAATAGGCTCGCATTCCAAAAAAGGCAAAGAGTTCGCAAAACTATTAATGGATGCCTCATTAGATAAAAATGTTCAGACTATTTATACAAACTCTACAGAGGCTGAGTCATCAAAATTATTTTCCAATGCATACTTAGCAATGAGAGTTACATTTTTTAATGAGTTAGATTCATTTGCAATGTCTAGAGGTTTAAATACAAAAGAGATTATAAAAGCAGTTAGTCTAGATCCAAGGATTGGAGATTTTTATAATAATCCATCTTTTGGATACGGCGGATATTGTCTACCTAAAGATACAAAACAACTACTAGCAAATTTTGATAAAGTTCCTCAAAAAATTATGGAGGCAATCATAGAGTCAAATGTAATGAGAAAAGATTTTATAGGTTTAGAAATTGCAAAATTAAAACCTAAAACGGTCGGTGTTTATAAATTAGTTATGAAAGAAGGATCTGATAATATAAGAGAGTCTAGTATCCAAGGTATTATGAAAAGAGTTAAGGCAAAGGGTATTAAAGTAATTGTGTATGAACCTCTGATAAAAGAAAAACAATTTTTTAATTCTGAAGTGTACAAAGATTTAAATTTATTTAAAAAAGATGCTGATCTAATTCTTTGTAATAGAAGTCATCTAGACTTAAAAGATGTAAAAGATAAGATCTTTACGAGAGACTTATTCAATCAAGATTAAGACAAAGATAATTAATTTTCATTTATTTATGCAAAAAATACACGAATTATATAGCATTTTTGTATTTTAGTTTCAGATCAGATAGGTCTATACTGCGCGAACTTATATATATAAGGAGGAAACGATGACAATAATTAAAACATTATTTGCTTCTCTTGTATTAACATTTGGTTTAGCGACAGCAAACGCAGGAACTCTAGATGTTGTAAAAGATAGAGGCAATTTAATATGTGGTTCTAACACAGGACTTGCAGGCTTTGGTAATCCAAATGATGCAGGTGTTTGGGAAGGTATTGACGTTGATGTATGCCGCGCAGTTGCTGCTGCAGTTTTTGGTGATGCATCAAAAGTTGAGTACGTTCCTTTAACTTCAAAAGTTAGATTTACTTCTTTACAATCTGGTGAAGTTGATATGCTTTCCAGAAATACAACTTGGACTTTACAAAGAGATGTTGAGCTAGGTCTAGAATTTGTTGGTGTCAATTATTATGACGGCCAAGGATTTATGGTTAGAAAAGATCTTGGTGTTTCAAGTGCTACTGAGCTAGATGGAGCTTCTGTTTGTATCCAAGTTGGAACAACAACTGAAATGAACTTAGCTGACTACTTTGGTGCAAACGGAATGTCTTACGAGTCCATTCCTGTTGAAACTAATTCTGAAGCTGATGCTGCATACCTTGCAGGTAGATGTGATATCTACACAACTGATGCATCAGGTTTATATGCAAGTAGAGCTGGATATCCAGACCCATCCGCACACGTTGTTTTACCTGAGATCGTATCTAAAGAGCCTTTAGGTCCATCAGTAAGAGGAAATGACAGTGAGTGGGCTGACGTAGTAAGATGGTCTCTTAACGCAATGATCATTGCTGAGGAAAAAGGAATTACTTCAGGAAACGTTGATGACATGATAGCTAACTCTCCAGATCCAGAAACTCAAAGACTTCTTGGAGTTAAAGCTGGATATGGTGCTTGGTTAGGATTAGATGATGCTTGGGCTGCAAACATAATCAGACAAGTAGGTAACTACTCTGAGAGTTTTGAAAAGCACATTGGTGTTAACACTCCTATTAATATCGAAAGAGGATTAAACGCTCTTTACAAAGATGGTGGTATTCTTTACGCACCTCCATTTAGATAAAAAACCTTGCGTGGGCTATTATTAAAATAGCCCACGTACTTTTTTAATTAAGCCCGTATACCAAAAGAGATGCAACAAAACTTTCTTAGAAAGCTTATTTTTGATGAAAAAACAAGGGCTTTACTTATTCAGACTTTAGTTATTGGTATATTTGCTGTTTTAATTTACCTAGTCACAAAACAAACAGCATATAACCTTGAAAAAAGAGGTATTGGCACAGGGTTTGAGTTCTTAAACATAGCCGCAGGATATGACATAAGTATCAGCCTTATACCTTACGATAGTAATGACACTCATTTAAGAGCATACTTTGTTGGTTTACTAAATACACTAATGATTGCTGTATGTGGTTGTTTTCTAGCAACTATATTAGGTTTTTTGGTTGGAATTATAAGATTATCAAGCAACTGGCTTTTTAGAAATATAGCTTACGTTTATGTTGAGTTCACAAGAAATGTTCCAGTACTTCTTCAAATAATTTTATATTACACAATACTTTTGCACCTTCCAAAAGTAAAACAGTCTTTAGTTATTTTTGATAATTTTTATTTATCTAATAGAGGGCTTTTTTCTCCAGCTCCAATATTTAAAGATGGATTTTCAATAGTCATTGGAAGTCTAATAGTAATGATTATTTTTACTTTTTTTTTAAAAAGATTTTTAAAAAAGAAGCAAGAATTAACAGGAAAACAATATCCAATATTTTTAATTAATTCTGGTTTAATTATTTTTACACCCATATTTGTTTATTATTTAATGGGTATGCCATTGGAATTTGATCACCCAGTTATGAAAGGATTTAATTTTAAAGGAGGAATGGTCATCAGACCTGAATTTCTTGGAATGTTATTTGGATTATCTATATATACTGCTGCTTTTATATCAGAGACTGTGAGATCAGGTATTATTTCTGTCTCTAAAGGTCAAAGAGAGGCTTCGCAAGCACTTGGTCTTAAAAGTAACTTTATTATGAGATTAATTATCATTCCTCAAGCTTTAAGAGTGATAATACCTCCTCTTACCTCTCAATATCTAAATCTCACCAAAAACTCATCTTTGGGTATTGCTATTGGATATGCTGATTTAGTTCATGGGTTTGGAGGTATTTCCTTAAACCAAACAGGAAAAGCAATTGAAATTATGCTGATAGTTATGTCAACATACTTAACTATAAGTTTAATAATTTCTTTTTTTATGAATCTCTACAATAAAGCAGTTCAGTTTAAGGGTAACGTATGATTAATGATATGTCGCCCTATTTAAACTCTAACAAGATATTTATCTGGTCTAAGAAAAATTTGTTTTCATCTTGGATTAACTCAATTATGACCATTATTGCTTTGATTTTTATATACAAAGTTGGCACTTTTTTTTTAAACTGGGCTATTTTTGAAGCTGACTTTATAACTAATTTTAGAGGAGAAATAATTACTGATAGAACATTTTGTTCAAAAAATATTGAAGTAGGACAACACGGGGCATGTTGGTCAATAATATTTGTAAGGTTTCATCAATTTATGTACGGTTTCTATCCTGTTGAAGAGGCCTGGAGAGTAAATGTAATTTATGCTTTACTCCCATTAGCACTGATCGGTATTTTGTTTGATAAATTACCTTTCAGAAAAATATTTATTTACTTCACTTTTGCCTTCCCATTCATTGCGTATTTCATGTTGTATGGGGGACCAGGATTAAGTGTGGTAGCTACTAACAAATGGGGAGGGTTATTAGTAACATTATTTTTAGGTGTTACTGGAATAGCTTTGGCTTTTCCATTAAGTATATTTTTAGCTTTAGGAAGGCGATCGAATATGCCTATAGTAAAATCTATTTGTGTTGTCTTTATTGAGTTTATAAGAGGAGTTCCACTTATCACACTTTTATTCACAGCAAATGTCATGTTACCCTTGTTTTTACCAGAGGGTGTAAAGCCAGATAATCTTCTTAGAGCTTTAGTTGCCGTTACCCTTTTTCAATCTGCATATATGGCTGAAGCTATTAGGGGTGGACTTCAAGCTATACCTCGTGGTCAAATTGAGGCTGCTCAGTCTTTGGGTTTAAATTACTGGCAAACAACTCGAAAAATTATTTTACCTCAAGCACTTAAGATAGCTATTCCTCCTATAGTTAATACATGTATTGGCTTATTTAAGGACACATCTCTTGTGTTGATTATTGGATTATTTGACTTATTAGGAATTGGTAGAGCGGCTTTATCTGATATTACTTGGACAAAGCTTTACTATGAGGTTTATGTTTTTGTATCATTAATATTTTTTATATTTTGTTTTGGGATGTCTCGCTATAGTCTATATTTAGAAAAGAAATTAAAGACTGATAATTAATATGGAACAAGTTATTCAATTAGAAAAAGTTAACAAATGGTTTGACGACTTCCATGTTCTTAAAGATATTGATCTTAAAGTCGAAAGAGGCCAAAAAATTGTTATTTGTGGCCCAAGTGGTTCTGGTAAATCAACAATGATCAGGTGTATAAATAGATTAGAGGCACATCAAAAAGGCCATATAGTTGTCCATGGCACAGAGTTAACAAATGACTTAAAAAATATTGATATGATCAGAAAAAATGTTGGCATGGTTTTTCAACAATTTAATTTATTTCCACACCTGTCTGTCATAGACAACATTTCGCTAGCTCCAATCTGGGTAAAAAAATTACCTAAAAAAGAAGCTGAAAATATAGCTATGACATATTTAGAAAAAGTTAAAATTCCTGAACAAGCTCAAAAATTCCCTGGTCAGCTCTCAGGTGGACAGCAACAAAGAGTTGCTATTGCTAGGTCTTTAGCAATGAACCCTGATATCATGCTATTTGATGAACCTACCTCTGCACTTGATCCTGAAATGATTAAGGAAGTTTTAGATGTGATGATTCAACTAGCCGAAGAAGGAATGACAATGCTGGTTGTTACTCATGAGATGGGTTTTGCAAAAACTGTAGCTGATCAAATGATTTTTATGGATGAAGGAAAGATTGTTGAACAAGCAACACCAGATGAATTCTTTAATAATCCTAAAAGTGATCGTACTAAACTATTTTTAAGTCAAATACTTAATCATTAAAATAAATGAATGAAATTACAATGGCCCTAATATCGGGCTGGATTGTATTTTATTTTGCTGTTTTTTTACCTGGCCCTAATACTTTTTTTGTAGCATCGGTTGGGATAAGTGGTCAAAAAAAACAAATCTGGGGTGCTGCTGTTGGAACTGCAATTGGCTCTTTTACTTGGTGCCTATTAGCTACTACAGGAATATCTTTTCTTATCTCTAATTTGATGGGTTGGGGGTTTATTTTATTAAAAATACTTGCAAGTCTTTATATGATTTATTTAGCATATCAAATTGGTAGTCAGTACTTTAGCTCTGAAAATCAACTTATTAAATTATCAAATGAGAGAGATTTTTTTCACAGCATGAAAAAGGCAGTAATCGTAGCCTATACTAATCCTAAAGCTTTTGCATTTTGGTCTGCTTTAGCGACCTTGCAATTTAGTGAAAATTTAACTTTTAGTATTGCTTTAATTTTTGCTACAGGGAGTTTTTTTATATCTGCTATGAATTATTCAATTATTGGACACTTTTTTGGAATGAAAAAGTTTTCAAATTACTTCAATAGACCTAAAAATATTATCAATTTAATATTTGCTGGTCTTTTTATATTTGTTGCTATTGAAATTTGGGTATTGAGTTAGGCAAAAAGCCCTAAATAGGGCTTTTAAAATTTTCTTATAAATCTTCTATCTAACTCTTTTTGCCTTCTCTCAAGATCAATCATATCAATTGCTTGAGATAAATAGGCCTCTTCTTTGTTAGATTTTGTTTTTTGATCATTTTTTTCGTTGATAATTATATTTCTGATAGATTTAAATAAATTACTCATTATGCAGCCTCTTTCATGTTATTAGGAAAAGATTGATTTCTTTGATATTGGGAGTAAGCCCATTGCCAATCATTGCCATATTCAACTTTGCAAAAATTAATAATACTATCTTCTTTTTTATTAAAAAAAGATAACCAGAAATTTAAAGATCGTTCTGTAAATCCAAAAATTTTATTCATTTTTTATATTTCCTTTCAAACATATTTATAAGTCTAAAAAAATATTTTACTCTTGCTAAATACAGACGGCTGATGTCTTTTTATGAGACTGCCGAAAAAATTTCATTAAATATTTTAAATTTGTATGTAGTCAATATTACAAAAATAATGATAGGTTTGTTATATGGACTATAAGATTTTTGATGGTCATAACGATGTTTTATTTAGGCTTTTTTTAAAGAAAAACCCAAACTCTCACCTTGATTTTATAGATGGAGATAATGAGGGCCATTTAGATCTTCCTAGAATGAACCAAGCTAATTTCAAAGGAGGTTTGTTTGCAATTTACGTCCCAACTCCAGAACATGCTATTTCTGACTCAGATAAATTAGTTAATTACAAAGATATGGAACAAGATGAATATTCATTACCATTACCAGGATCTGTTGATGTGAATGATGCTCTACCTATTGTTTTAAATCAAATATCAATCCTTTCTAAAATTGAGAGAAACTCTGGCAACAAAGTTAAAATTTGCTTATCTAGTGAGGATTTAGAGACTTCTTTTAATGAGGATAATAATCAATTATCTGTTGTGATGCACATTGAAGGTGCAGAGTGCATAGATAAAAACTTTTACAACCTTGAAACTCTATATCGAGCTGGCCTTAGATCTGTTGGACCAGTTTGGTCAAGACCTACTATATTTGGAGAGGGTGTTCCCTTCGCATTTCCACGATCACCTGATATTGGTGAGGGTTTAACTGATATTGGAATAGAATTAATAAAAAATTGTAATTCTCTTAAAATGTTAATCGATACTTCTCATTTAAATGAAAAAGGATTTTGGGATATTGCTAAATACTCAACATCACCTTTAGTTGCAACACATAGTAATGCTCATGAGATATGCCCACATACTAGAAATCTCACAAATATGCAATTAGATGCGATCAAAGAAACGGAAGGTATGGTTGGGGTTAATTTTGCACCTGCTTTTTTGAGGAGAGATGGAAAAATGGTCTCTGATACAGAATTACAAATAATTGTAGACCATTTTAAATACCTCATAGACTATCTTGGGGAAGACAAAGTAGGTTTTGGCTCTGATTTTGATGGAGCTATGATGCCAAAAGATCTTAATAGTGTATTAGGTATGCAGAAATTAATTGAATTATTATCGAAGCAAAATTTTGATGAAAAACTAATGATGAAAATCACTCATCAAAATTGGATAAACCTTTTAAAAAGAGTGCTAAAATAAATGAAATTTTTGTTTAAGTGAAACTTTAGTATCAAAAAAATTCTGATATACTTTACAAATGGGACTACATTTTGATCATAAATCAAAAGCTGGTGAAAGAGCTATGGAGAAAGAACGAAAGCGTCTAGAAAAGCTTGCCGCAAAGAAAGCTAAGAGAGAAGCTAAGAGAGAAGCTGAAGAATTAGCTGAATTAGAGCGTCTTACAAATCCAAATGCTCCACCCGAGGGAAATCAGGAACAATAATCTGATTAACTTCAATTATATGAATTTTTTCGATCTGTAGTATCGACTCAGACTTCCTTTAACTTATATTTTCTTTGATCATCAGACATAGAATTTACTTGCTTCTCATACCAAATTTTAAATTCAGTTGTTGTGTCCTTGTATAGAATAACTTTTTTTCTAATAAGGAAAATACCAATATCACTCTCAGGAACACCAATGAAAGTTTGTCTTTCAGTATGCATAACTTTAATATTTTTTTGTAGAGGTTCATGTTCACATAAAAAATATCCGTAGTGCTCCCCCCAAACATACCTAATAATAGGGGTTGTGGCTTCAACCATCATTTGCACATATTTATCTTCATTTTTAAGAAAATTTTCCATACCTGGTACAGGTTGATGAATTTGTGCAAAACTAAGACCGATTTTTTCTTTAGGCTCCCAAACAGAAGGGAAAGAAACATGCAAAGCAATAAGTTTGTTAGATCTATGAAAAATTGCTATGTCTTCTTGGATAGCATAGCCAAGTTCAATAAAATTATTAAAATTAACAGTTTTTGAGGGATATTCACTTTTTAAAATATTACTCAACTTATTGCATATAACTTTATCTGTTTTTGCTGTGTAATAATCATCAAAAAAAATATTCTCCTTACATTTTTTTTTTAAATTTAAGTATCTATCTTGATGCTCATCAAATTCTATAATTGGCAAATCATTTATCTTTTTTATTCCAGGGGCTACAGAATAAATAGGTCCATATGGTTCCCAATCAATCATTTTGTAAAAAAAATCAATATTCCAATTAAAGTGATAGCAATGATTATAAGTCTTTTAAATAGGTCCTCTGGTATCTTTTTGTGAACATAATAACCTATCCAAACACTAAACATTACTAAAAATGCTATTGGATAATATATTTTGACAATATTTAAATAACTTCCTCCGAGAAAAACAAAAAATAATGCCCTTAAGGAGTTAATAATAAAAAAATATCCAGCCATAGTAGACCTCAGCTCCTGTTTTGAAGAAAAACTATCTTTATAGCCCATCAATACAAAAGGTCCTCCAATGGTATAAATTCCTTGAATAAAACCACCTAAAATTACAAAAAATCTTTTTAAAATTTGAGGAAATATTATATTTGGAAAAAATAGGTTAAAGCATCCATAGACAATTAAAATTAAGGCAAATATTTTTATTAAAATATCTGATGTAAAATAATTAATAAAATATGTTCCAATAAGAGCCCCGGGAATTGTGTAGATCAAAATTTTGATTAGGTGTTTTGTAGAAACATATTTATATGATTGAATTAAAACTGCCAAACCAGACGATAGGCCAACAATCATAGCTAATTTTAATAGTGAGTTAAAATCAAAGAAAAATCCACTAAGTCCTAAAAAAATTATAGTTCCACCAAAACCAAAAATACTTTCAATGGCATAAGCAAAGCATGCTATTATTGCAATTATTGAAAAATTTGGCATCTAAATCTATTTAACAATCTAGAATGTTTTATGTTAAAAGTAATCTATGTATTTAAAAATAATATTTTCTTTTATTATATTATTATTTTTTAAAATAAATTTATTGTATGCACTCTCCCAAGATATTTCTTTAACAATAATGGTTCGATCTACACTGGGTACAGAATACATACTTGCTAAAAGTATATGTAAAGTTTTGGATAGAGAACTAGAGATATCCCATAGTTATGGCGGGTCCAACACTTTAGAATGTGATACACGTCTTGAAGATAGTGTTGATGAAATCATAAAAAAAATTGATCAAAATCAATTTCAATATGCAATTATAAAAAAATCAGATTTATTTGAACGACCAACTAACTTATCTCTTCGTTCAATTTTAAATTTTCCTGCTGATAATGACTATGTCTTCATTTCAAATCAGAATGTGGATCCCAATGTTATAAAAGATATTAACTTTGGAATTATGAATCATTTATTAGAGTTTCGTTACCTACACAATTCATTTTTTGAATTTTCAGAGAGTAATTTGATTGTTAAACAAAAGATCCCATTACATTTAGGAACTCTTAGATTTAGTGATGAGTGGAGTAATGGAAAAAGAAGAAGGTTTAAAGAGGTAGACTGATCTTAACGAAACCGTCAGTTACTACATAAATAAATATTAAGGCAAAAAAAATTCCACCGACAAATACTTTCATGAACCAAACTTACTAAATAGATTTTAAGTGTAAAGTATATAAACTGTGCAAAATTGTCATGAATGAGTTTGTTTTTGGTTTTTCAACAGGTTTAAGTCTAATACTAGCAATAGGAGCACAGAATTTATTTGTAATAGAGCAGGGTATAAAAAAAAATAATATTTTTTTAGTTACATCGATTTGCATACTTGGTGATTTTTTATTAATTTTTTTTGGAATTTTTCTATTTTACTTTATTAAAAATTTTATCAATGATCTAATCAATCTGTTATTATCCTTATGTCTAGTTCTCTTTCTCTTAAATTTTATATGGTCGAAATTAAAAACATTTAAATATGATATTGAATTTTCACAAACTCACTTACAAAAATCAAAGTCAAAAATAGCCTTACAAACTCTTGCTTTTACTTTCTTAAATCCTCATGTTTATTCAGATACCGTTTTTATTTTAGGAAATTTATCAAAAAATTTCCTAACTATTTCTGACAAGGTTTTATTTGGACTGGGTGCTAGTCTAGCATCTTTTATTTTCTTTTATTTTTTAGGATATGGTGCCCAGTCACTAAGAGCATATTTCTTGAACAAAAAAGTATGGAAATTAATTAATGTGATAATAATTTCTTATTTATCAATACTAACTTTATCGATCATTTTCACAGAAATAATCTAATTTTCAATTTTTATTAAAAAGCTATCTAATCAGATGATTGTAAGTTGCATAGTTGTTATGCAATCATAACACGACTTTTTTTCTAAATATCATATATAAATAATTAAGGAGCAGTTCTTTAAAAGTTTCAAACAACTCCGTGTTGATATAGATTCTTAGTTATTCCCTCCTAGTTATAACGAACTGCTCCATTAATATAATGCCAAGCTTTACAACACTTTATCCAGCACTTCTGTTTCCAGCCATACCTTTGATGATGATATCTTTTGGTAATAGATACACTTCTCTTGCTTCACTAATAAGAAAGATTCACGACTCAATAATTATAAATAGACCAACCAGTAAAGTGGTTCAACATCACCTGGATCAAATTAAGGTGCTTACAACACGTCTTACATTGGTTAGATCAGTTCAAACCCTCTCTGGTATTAGCTTTTTGTTGAATTTATTATCTATTTTTCTGAGCTACATAAAGGTATACGACTTAGCCTTAAACTTTTTTGGTTTTGGTGTAATGGTATTTTCAATTGCCATAATGTTATTTATCTATGAAATTCAACTATCTACTAAAGCGCTCAGTAAGCATTTAGAAGATCTAAAAGACCTAAGTTAACTCATTTAATGCAAGAGAAGCTTTTTTTTTGAATAAATATCTCATATGAAAATATACAAATACAGAACCAAATAAGTTTGTAAAAAAAATAGCCCACCAAATTCCAACTAAACCTTTTTCAAGAGTTTCTGAAAAAAGATAAATTATAAATGGAGGTAAAAAGACTAATCTAATAAAAGTATAAAAAACGTTTATTGAGGGTTTTTTCAAACCTGATAGGACAGAGTCACATCTATCAATAATTTGATATATGAAAGCTAAAAATGCTGCCATAAATAAGTAACTACCTGCAATCATTATAACCTCGCTGTCTCTTGAAAAAAAACTAGCAATACTCTCTCCTGCAAATATAAGTATTATTGCCCCAAATATCATGATTGTTAATGATAGTTTAAGTGAAATTAAAAAAGCTTCAAAAATTCTATCAAAATTTTTAGAACCAAAATTTTGTCCAACCATGCTCAATAAAGCACTACTAAACCCTATTGCTGGTAATAATATAATCTGCTCAATTCTTAAAGCTATACCATAAGCTGCACTAGCTGATGCACCATGACTTGTAACAAACTTCTGCATTATGAAGAAACCAATTGCAATCATTAACATGTTTAAGCTCGATGGAATTGATTGTTTTAAAATTCTTATGACAAACTTAAATTCTAGCCTTATATATTGGTAACTGAAATATTTAAATAATGGGCTCCGGATAGCATAATAACTTAAATAGAAAAAGTGAAATAACTGAGATATGACAGTTGCGAGAGCTATTCCTAAAGTTCCTAAAGCAGGAACAGGTCCGTAACCCAAAGATAAAAAGGGACTAAATATTAAATTAATAAAAAAACTGATAATTAATGCATTTCTATTTTTTTTTGTATCTCCTTGAGCGTATAAAAGAGAATTGACTACAAAAGAGACAATAAAGATAGGGGCACCAATTGAGAGTACCTTTATATATTTCAGACCATTATTTAGAAAAATACCCTCTGCTCCAAAATATAAAAATACTGGCTTTGATATTAAATACGTTGTCAATCCAATAGCTATAGATATTAATAAAGTTATTAATAGTGCCTGAATATGGATTTTCATTGCTTCATTTAACTTTTTTTTACCTATAGCTATTGAAACGAGTGCAGTTGCACCTTGTCCAAAACCCACAGCAAATGCTAATAAAATGAAATATAATGGATATGAAATTGACAAACCTGCTATAGCCTCAGTGCTTATGAGACCAGCATAAAAAGTATCAACAACATTATAGAGCGTGTAAAACAAAAGACCTGTCCCAGCTGGAACAGCCATGCCAATTAATTGTCTCCTAATATCCCCTTGAGTAAGATCCATAAATTTAAAAAGGTCTTACAACTACTAGTATAACAATTAAAATTAAAAGAACTGTGGGTGCTTCATTAATAATTCTGAGATATTTTGAGGTATATTCACGATAATTACTCTCTAAGCTCTTTCTGATTTTTCCCAAATACATATGAAAGGCAGAGAGTAAAACAACTAAAATAATTTTTAAGAAAAGCCATAACTCAAAACCTACGTAGTGAATTAAAGCTAAGCCAAACACCCAAGTTAATATCATCGCTGGGTTCATTATAATTTTGAGCAATTTATATTCCATTTTTTGAAACACACTACTCATTTCAGGATTAGTTATATTTTCTACATGATAAACAAAAAGTCTCGGTAAATAAAATAAACCTGCAAACCATGAAACAAAAGATATTATGTGTAAGATTTTTAATAACTCATACATTTTATTACCATTTAGCCTCGGGAGGCATTGACATTAATATAGCATCTATATTACCACCTGTTTTCAGTCCAAATAAGGTACCCCTATCATAAAGTAAATTAAATTCAACGTAGCGAGACCTTTTTTTTGAGAGAGCATCTAAGTCAATTTGATTAAATTCTAAATCCTTCTTTCTACTAGAGTTTTCAATGACAAAATTTATAAAAAACTGACCAACATCTTTTATAAATGATAAATCATTATCAAAATCAGTATTAATGTAATCGAAAAAAATTCCTCCAATGCCTCGACTTTCACTTCTATGTTTTAAATAAAAGTACTCATCACATTGTTTTTTGAATTTTTCATAGTAATTTGGATTATGTTGAGCGCATGTTCTTTGAAGACCTTGATGAAAATTATCAGTTTCAATTTTTTCTGGAATCGCTGGAGTTAAATCACAACCACCACCAAACCATTGTTTTCCTTTTGTTGTAATATACCTAGTATTAAAATGAGCTGCAGCAATTTTAGGGTTCTTCATGTGAGCAACCACTGAGATCCCACTAGCCCAAAAACTTGGATCTCCTTCTGTTCCCGGCATTGATTCCCTAAATTCCTCACTAAATTCACCATGTACTGTTGATATATTTACACCTACTTTTTCAAATATTTCACCTTTAAGTAATGACATCAATCCTCCACCTCCTCCAGGTCGCTGCCATTCTTTTTCCTCAAATTCAGATCCATCGAGTTTTTTTATTGACCCAATCATCTGATTTCGAAGTTCTCGAAACCACTTTTCTGCATTAATTTGTTGATTTTTTATTTGATCACTCATACCCACCCATGTAATTCGTTTTCTAACAACGAAGTGAGTAGGAGTATATGATCTTCTCGATCATTTAGACAAGGAATATATCCAAATTCCTTTCCACCATTTTCCATAAATATTTCTCTATTTTCTTCATTAAGCTCTTCTATAGTTTCGAGACAGTCTGAGGAAAAAGCAGGACTAATAACATGAATATGGTCTGTGCCATTTTTTGCCAAGCTCTCAATTGTTTTATCTGTGTATGGTTGAAGCCACTCTGCTGGTCCAAATCTTGATTGGAATGTGGTCATATAATTTTCTTCTGGTAAACCCATGGCCTCGGCTACTAATCTAGAAGTTTTTCTACAAAAACAATGATATGGGTCTCCTTTATCTAAATATTTTTTTGGTACACCATGATAGCTAAATAAGATTTTTTTAGGTTTATCATTTTTAGTCCAGAACTCTTCAATACTATTTTTTAGAGCTCTTATGTACAGTTCATGCTCGTAATAACCTCCAATAAAACGAAGAGAAGGCACCCAACGCCAATTTTGTAATTCTTCTGCAACCGCATCAAATGTTGATCCTGTTGTAGCTGCACAATATTGAGGATATAAAGGTAGAACAATTATACGATCACAATTTTGATTACGTAAGTTATTTAAACCTTTAGAAATACTTGGATTACCGTAGCGCATTCCAATATCAAATACTATATTTCCATATTTCTTACTAATTACATTTTTAATTTTATTTAACTGTGACTTAGTGTGATAAAGAAGAGGAGAGCCATTTTCAGTCCAAACAGATTTATAATTTTTAGCAGACTTTGCAGGTCGAGTATTTAAAACAATACCGTTAAGTATAGGCCACCAAATAGCTTTTGGTGTTTCTATAACACGTTGATCTGAGAGAAATTGTTTAAGGTAAGTTTTTAAAGAGGATTTAGTTGGTTCGTCTGGTGTTCCCAAATTTGTAATCAAAATACCTGTCTTCAAACCAGATCCATGAACATAGAGTTTATTACCTTTAAAAGAAGCCATTGAAAAACATTACGATTTTTGTGATAACTTAGTTCTTATCTTTTCTATAAATAGGTGAACATTAGCCTCAGGTGTAGTTTTTTTTACACCATGATCTAGGCTAGCTATCCAACCTGACCTGTGCGACACGTCAATTTGTATACACTTTTCTAAATACTCATCGATGATATTAGAAAAAGCTTTTGAATCTTCCATAGCCAGTAAATTATTAGAAAAATTTCCTTGTAAAGATAAATGTGTTTTTGGTAATTCACTAAATATGTCCAAATTGGATCCAAGTACTGTTAGTTTTAAATTTTCTAATCTTTGCAATTTACTTAATTTACTTTGAGAAATTCCTTTTGTGAAATAACCGATTTTATTGGGATAACTATCTGCAATCTTTTTTATAAACGGAATTACTAATTTATCAAATTCTTCGTCATTAAGATTATTAGCTTCTGTATCAAAAATCATTAATAGATCTATGTCACTTTGAAACTGAATTTGGATATTTTTATGTATTAACTCTTCTAAGATTGGTAGGGTTTGTTGAAATAATGTTTCTGATACAGGATTATTTCTGATTGCAAAATGGTATAAAGTTAAAGGTCCTCCAGTAAAACCAATTAAGGATTTATCATTTGGTAATTCATTTCTAATAAGATTGAGTGATTTGCTTTGAAATTCCATAAAACTATCAAATTCATCAATATTAAACTCTGATATCATTTTAGAATTTAAATTTCTTTCAAAAATAGGACCGGGTTTAAATTTTAAGCCCATCCCTAAATAATCTAAAGGAAAAAGTATATCGCTGAATAGTATTGCAGCATCAAAGTCAAACTCAGCTATAGGTCCTAGAGTCACTTCACAAGCAAGCTCAGGCTCTTTGCATAATTGCTCAAAAGAATATTTTTCTTTTAAAGTTCTATAGTGCTTATGGTATCGACCAGCTTGTCTCATCAGCCAAATAGGGGGTACTTCTTGCTCTTCTTTATTTAAAGCATTGTGAAATTTTTTGTTATAAGTATTTTGCAATATCTCTTGCTCCATAAGTAATAATAAAATCTGACTGTGCTCTTTTGAAGACCACCAAAGACTCTCTTAGTAAATCAATATAGTTGCCAAAATTAGCTTTACTAAGCATCTGCAAACTAGCAAATTCACCACTTACTTGGAACGCCCCGGTAGGAAGTAGTGTTTCTTTTTTTATATCTCCAATTAAATCAATTGATGTCATTCCAGGTTTAACCATTAAATAATTTGCTCCTTGTGCAGCATTATTAATAGAACTATTGATTGCCTTTTTTTTGTCTGCAACCGGCAACTGGTATGATGACCGATCAAAACCTTTAGGTGATGATTTTGCTACATCTCTAAACGGACCGTAAAAATGACTTTTAAATTTTGTTGAGTAACTCATAATCTGCGAATTAGAAAATCCATTTTGTGTAAAGATCTTTCTCAAGTATTTTGTTGTGTTTTTCATCATATCACTTGGTGCAATTATATCTGCTCCAGCCTCAAGATATGTATTTGCCGCTAATCCTAAGGAGTAATGAGTTTTAGTAAGATCGATAGATTTTTGATGAGTAATTCCACAATGTCCATCATGTGTAATAGAACACAGGCACGTATCTATGAGCAATACTATATCTTTGCCAAAATATTTTTTAATTTTTCTAATGACCTCGTAGTGAAAGCTAAAATCTTCAGGATTTTTTTGTTTTTGAAGAGGAACAATAAACAAAAGAATGTTATTTATACCCCTCTTAAGATCTTTCTCAATAGCCTTAATGACAGCAGAAGATGACCAACTTCTATTATCACCTAATCCTTTAATTTTTTTTGAGTCATTAACTTTTTGGTCTACAAAAAAAGGCTGTATCAACATTTTCTTTTTAATCGAATTTGATCGATCTATAGGGAAATAATTTTTAATCATTTAAGTTCAAATTTTTTAAAATCTTCATATGTAAGATATATGTTTAATTGATTTTTAGGAATAAATTTAGAAATTTGAATATAAGTTTGTCCAGGACCGCATGCATTACGTTTATTCATTATTTCTGGCCTGAGCTGTATAGCCATCTTGAAAGCAGAAAAGCTCATCCAATAAAAGCTCTCAGCAATAAATAAATTATCAATCGTAGTATCGTTAATAAGAGGGGTTAGACTGTAATGAGATATTATAGGAAATTTACTTTTTAAATTATTTTCCTTGTATGTTAGTTTGTAAGTACAGTTCTGATTGCCTTTGTAAACGTTTTCAATTTCACGGTAATTTTCTCCAAAACCATCCAGAGATGAATTTACAAGAATACCTTTTTTATTTATTTTTTTCCAAGTAGTGACACCAGAAGTAATAAGATTTGATACAGTTTTTAAAGTCCCAAATTCTTTAAAGTCTGCTCTAGTTGCTAGAATATTTTTATTCTTTAGAGTTTTGCTAAATTTATGCAAATCTCTCCTGAACATCTGATATTTAGAGATGTTTGAAGGAAATATATTTTTTACTTTTCTTACACGCTTACTATTGAGATATTTTTTTTCATAAAAATATTTTTTTATTTGAGTGTCCTTACCTCGAGCAAATAGAATCTTTTCATTTAAAACATTTTCAATTGTTACCCCTATGTCTAGATTGCAACCCCCTCCCCACTTGTATAAATATTTTCTCTCCTTGTAACAATCTTCAGAAGTGGGCATATGATTAATTTTTTCTAAAATTTTTTTAATTTTTTCATCATCATTCCTGAATTCTAAAGCAATACATCCCTGAGCTGCGGCGCTTGGAAATTCAGAAATTGGTAAAATAACCTTTTCAAACATTTCAAAATTAAATCTAAAATTTTTATATTCTTTCTTGTCAATTTTTTGGCCGTATTTTAAAATTCTGTCTATAGCAGCTTTTGCTATAAATAATCCATCCTCCTTAGAGGAATTTAAAACTTTTTCTAATCTTGAAGGAACATTACCTCTAATTTGAATTGATTTTAATTCCTGAAATGGAAGGAATTCCTTTAATTTTTTTAAATAATATTTTCTTCTTGGTGAAGATGTTCCTATTACTAATTTTCTTTTATTTAATGATGATCTTTTTATTAGAATAATATCTCTTGGATCATCTCTTTTAAGACAAACAAAAGAAGTTTTATTGAGATTTTTAACAGGCAGGTCTTTGTATGAATGAACTACAACATCTGCCTCTTTTAAAACTAATTTCTTTGAGAGAGAATTTGTAAATATTCCAAAACCATGCTGCTCCCAAGCCTTTGCTGAAAGATCCTTATCACCTACACTAGATGAGTAATGAATATCGATTAAATTTTTTTTAATCTTATTAATTTCTATTTTTGCTATATGTGTTTGAATTTTAGCTAGAAAACTTTTTCTTGATAATAGAACTATTTTTTTCATATCATATGATGACATTAAGAAATAACAAATAATCAACCTTAATACAATTTAAGCGAGACTTAATGGTCAATATGTACTTAATTAAAAATATGTTATAGCTAGTCATTATTCAAAAGATGAGCCAGAAATCAGTTTTAATTGTTGGTGCAGGATCAGGTCTAAGTGCCTCATTAGCTAGAATCTTTCACTCAAAAGGTATGAAAATTGCTCTAGCTGCAAGAAATATTGAAAAACTTAGCTCTTTAAAACAAGAGACTGATGCTTTGGTTTTTAAGTGTGACTCAACTGAAAATAAAAGTGTTCATGATTTATTTTCACAAACTGACTCAACTATTGGTACCCCAGAAATCGTTATATACAATCCATCTCTTAGAATAGTTAAACCTTTTGTAGAATATGACCCAGACGAGATGCTTCAATCAATAAAAGTAAATAGCTACGGGGCATTCTTAGTAGCGCATGAATCAGCAAAAAGAATGATTAAATCAGGACAAGGAAATATTTTTTTTACAGGCTCGTCTGCAAGCATTAAAGGATTTGCTAAATCTGCATCTTTTGCAATTGGCAAGTTTGGATTAAGAGGCTTAGCTCAATCATTGGCTAGGGAATTACACCCACATAATATACACATTGGTCATTTTGTGATTGATGGAGGAATTGGCAGAGAACCAATTGGAAATTATCAAATGATACACCCTGATGAAATTGCAAAACAATACTTTAACTTTTACCAACAAGATAAAAAAGCCTGGTCTTGGGAAATTGAAATTAGAACTAATACTGAAAAATTTTAGAAGAATACTTTGGAAATAGGTATAGACAGTTTTGCTGATAAAAGAGAAGGATCAGATAGTGTCAAAGCGATAAATAATGTCATTGATAGAATTATTTTTGCTGATGAGGTTGGTTTAAATTCATTTGGAATAGGCGAGCACCACCGAAAAGAATTTTTAGACTCTTCTCCATTCATGATTTTATCTGCAGCTGCTGCAAAAACAAAAAAAATAAAGTTGATAAGCGCAGTAACTGTTCTAAGTGCAGCAGATCCTGTTCGTGTATTTCAAAATTTATCTACTCTTGACTTAATATCTGGTGGTAGAGCAGAAATGGTTGCAGGTAGAGGGTCATTTTCTGAAGCATTTCCTCTATTTGGTTTAGATTTTAAAGATTATGACGATTTATTTATTGAAAAACTTAATTTGCTTCTGAATATAAGAGAAAACGAATTTGTTAGTTGGTCTGGTAAATTTAGACCCCCAATAAATAATTTACCTGTTTACCCAAGACCTATTCAAAATCCAGTACCAATCTGGTTAGGTGTTGGTGGGACCCCTCAATCTTTTGCAAGAGCTGGATCAATGGGCTTGCCTTTAATGATTGCAATTATCGGGGGTAATACTCACCGTTTCAAACCTTTGGTAGATATTTATAGGCAAGCTGGTAAAGAAGCTGGACATCCTCCTGAAAAACTTTCTGTGGGACTTCATTCATTAGGCTATGTTGCAAATAGTATGGATGAGGCAATTAATTTGTATTATGAGGGTTACTATAAAATGTTTACAAAAATTGGAAAAGAAAGAGGCTGGGGCCCTGTCACTAGAGATCAATTTGATAATCAGATAGGTCCATTAGGTGCAATAGTCTTAGGAGATCCTGATCAAGTAGCGAAAAAAATTATTAGACATAGCGAAGCTCTTGGAGGAATTGATAGATTCCAATTTCAAATGGATATTGCTGATATTACTCATGAAAATTTAATTAAATCCATTGAACTTATTGGCAAAGAGGTAATTCCTAAGATAAATAGGACAAAAAGCCCCTAAATATAAGCTTTATGCGTCTTTATTGCAGTATCTTTTAGAATAGTAAAAAATACATTAATATTTGTGAAAAACCATAATTGGAAGTCTAATTATTTAAGTACCCTTCAATCTGAAATTGATAAAATTAAAGACGAAGGTCATTACAGAGTATTTAATAATATTGAGAGAAAAGCTGGACAATTTCCTAAAGCTACAAGACATAGTGGCAATGGCCAAACAGAAGAAATAGATGTTTGGTGCTCAAATGATTATTTGGGTATGAGTCAAAATAAAAATGTTATCTCCGCAATGCAGTCTGCTGCAGAAAAGCTGGGTGCAGGTAGCGGCGGGACAAGAAACATATCAGGCACAACAAATTTTCATATACAGTTAGAAAAAGAAATTGCACTTTTACATAAAAAGGAGAGAGCTTTAGCATTTAACTCTGGCTATAGTGCCAATGAATCAGCTCTTAAGTCAATTATCTCAGCTTTTGATAATTGTCTAGTTTTAAGTGATGAACTCAATCACGCTTCACTTATAGAAGGTATTCGAACTAGTAAAAAAGAAAAAGCAATTTATAGACATAACGATGTAAAACACCTTAAAGATATTTTGAAAGGTGTTGATTTTATGCGACCTAAAATTATTGTTTTAGAATCTGTCTACTCCATGGAAGCTGATTTTGCACCACTAGAAGATATCATTCAAGTTGCTCAAGATAATGGAGCACTAATTTATTTGGATGAGGTCCATGCAGTGGGCTTATACGGTCCCAATGCAGCAGGTGTTGCTGATCAAAGAGGCTTAGCCGAACATATTGATATAATCAATGGTACTTTAGCAAAGGCTTTCGGGCTAGCAGGCGGATATATAGCTTCAACTGAGACCATAATTGATTTTGTCAGAAGCTTCTCAAAAGGATTTATTTTTACAACTTCTATGTGCCCTGCAGTTGCTGCTGGAAGTTTAGAAAGCATTAGACAAGTAAAGAAAAGTAATGAAATTCGATCTACATTTTTTGAGAATGTTGATTTCGTTAAAAAAGAGCTTCGATCCGCAGGAATACCTTTTTTAGACTCAGGTTCTCATATAATACCTGTCTTAATTGGAGATAGTAAATTGTGTAAAGAAATTAGTGATTTTCTTTTAAACGAACACCAAGTTTACGTTCAACCAATAAATTATCCTACTGTTCCAAAAGGAACTGAAAGAATTCGAATAACCCCAACTCCATGTCACGACCCAGAGTCCACTGAAAAATTTGTGGATGCTTTAAAAGATGCTTGGTTCAAATTTATGCCTCAGTTATCCAAATTTGAAAATCAATTTACTAATAAAACCAAAGCTGTTTAAACACCATATTTGATCAACTCCTATATATGTTATAAAACATAATAATGCGAGTCATTGCATTTTATAGCTTTTTTGATATTTCCAATCCTAAAAAATTAAAAGAAGAAATAAATTTATTCTTTATTTTGAAAAAAATAAAAGGATCAATTCTCGTTAGCAAAGAAGGCCTTAATGGAACAATTACTGTTACTCAAAAAAAAGAAAAAAATACAATTAATTATTTAATCTCATTGGGCGTTTTAAATGAAAATATCAAAATATCTAATTATAATGGCCAGGAAATATTTAAGGAATTTAAGATAAAACTTAAAAATGAAATTGTAACTTCTGATTTTGGATTAAAAATTTCTGAGATTAAACAAAGTAAATTCATACAACCAAATGATTGGGATAAATTTATTCATAAAAAAGATGTAAAAATTATTGATACAAGAAATAATTATGAGTATAAAATTGGACATTTTAAAAATGCCATAAATCCTAAAATCGACACATTTAAAGAGTTTAATGAATATATAAAAACAAATAAGGACCAATTTCAAAATAAAAAAGTAGCGATCTATTGCACAGGAGGGATTAGATGTGAAAAAGCTGGGCCCTTAATGGAAAGATACGGAATAGATACTTACCAACTTAAAGGAGGTATTTTAAAATATTTTGAACAAACTAATTCAGAATTATGGAATGGAGAATGTTTTGTTTTTGATTATCGAGTTTCACTGACCAAAGAACTTTCAAAAGGAATAAGTAAGCTTTGTTATGGCTGTAATACGCCCTTGACAATTAAAGAGACAAAATCACCAAAATATGAAAAAGGATTTACTTGCCCTGTTTGTTTTGACAATATGACAGAAAAAAAGAGACGTTCTCTCAAAGACAAGCGAGAACATTGGAAAAAAGTCTTTTAATTTTTCTAATATCAATCTTGACCAAATTTAAAATTAGTTTATTTTACGCCAATGGCTAAAAAGTCCACTTATCAGTTAAAACAGTTGATACCTGAAGAAAAACCAGAAACTGGTACAAAATATATTGTACGTAAGCCCACAAAGGGTTTAAAAGTTTCTGACAAACTTCGTCAAAGAAAGTATGACCCTGTCTTGAAACAACATGTTTGGTTTGTTGAAAAGAAAATGCCTCCTCATAGTAAATAATTTTGTTATTCTCTAACTATCGAACATAAAACTTTATACTGGCTGAGAAGAGACTTTAGGATCACCGACAATCCATGCCTTGAATTTATTTCAAACCAAAAATCTGAGGCCCTACTAGTATATATATATGATGACATAGAAAAAAAAGCTACTGGAGACGCTGGGCACTGGTGGCTTGAAAAGACTCTTAGATTACATGCTAAAAAATTAGATCAGACTTTCAATGTAAAGTTAATAATACTTAACGGAGAGGCAAAAAAAAATATCTCTGATTTAGTTAAAAAATATAAAATTACATCTTTAATTTGGAATAGGCTTTATTCTCAACAATCGATTAGACGAGACACTGAAATTAAAAAATTTTTTAAAGAGAGTAGTATTCAAGTTGAAACTTTTAATTCACATTTATTAAATGAGCCTTGGGAAGTACAAAACAATTCAGGGCAATATTTTAAAGTCTTCACACCTTTCTGGAGAGCAGCTTATAAAGTTTATTTAAATAAGAATTTTAGTTATGAAAAAAAAATATTTATAAAACCTTTAAAACATGATCAAAAAACTGATCTTAGCTTTTTTGATAACAAAAATTGGTACGAGAAGTTTGAAAAGCACTGGAGTCCAGGAGAAGACGCAGCTTTAAAAAAAATTGATACTTACATCTCATCTGATATTGATAAATATGAGGTTAATAGAAATAGACCAGACTTCGATCAAACTTCGAGAATATCACCTCATTTAAGATTTGGAGAAATCTCTCCGCGTATCATAATAGAAAAGATCCAAGACTCAAAAAAAATGAATAATTCAATAAATACATATCTTTCAGAGATTGGTTGGAGAGAGTTCTCTTATTCTTTATTGTATTACTCGGAAGATTTATCCAATAAACCCATAAATCCAAAATTTAAAAAATTTCCATGGAGAAACAGTAAAAAGGATTTTACAATTTGGACTAATGGAGAAACAGGTATTCCACTAGTCGACGCTGCGATGAAACAAATTTATGAAGAAGGTTGGATGCATAACAGACTAAGGATGGTAGTAGGAAGCTTTTTAGTTAAAAATTTATTGTTAAATTGGACATTAGGTGAAAATTATTTTCATAAAAGTTTATTAGATTATGATGAGGCTAGTAATGCTGCTGGATGGCAATGGATTGCAGGATGTGGTGCAGATGCTTCGCCATATTTTCGAGTCTTTAACCCAGTGCTTCAATCTGAAAAGTTTGATCCTCAAGCCCATTTTATTCTCAAATATATTCCTCAATTAAAAATTTTTAATTCTACAAAGACAATATTTGAGCCATATCTAGACGAAAATTTGTTAAAAAATTTAATCAAAGATAAAAAATATTTTAACCCTATTGTAGATCTAAAAGACTCTCGAAACAGAGCTCTTGAGGCTTACCAACAAACCAAATCATAATTTGAAACAAAAAGTAGCTATAATTGGATCGGGTATAGCAGGGCTATCATCAGCATATTTTTTACAACATAAATACGATGTCACACTTTTTGAAAAAAATGACTATTTAGGGGGTCACGCTAATACAAGAGAAGTTAAAGATAATTCTGGAAATACTATCCCTATAGATACAGGTTTTATTGTCTATAATGAATTAACATATCCAAATTTAACTAAATTTTTTGATTGTCTAAATGTCGAAACAGTAGATAGCAATATGTCCTTTAGTTTCTTTAATGAGGAAAGCAATTTTGAATATGGAGGGGGAAGCTTAAGTGCATTGTTTGCTGACAGTAAAAATTTTTATAATTTAAAATTTTATAAAATGCTAAAAGACATAATTATTTTCTATAAAACTTTTCAAAAGAAAAATATACTTTCAGATATTTCTATTAGAAATTTTCTTAAAACAAAAAATTACTCTGATGAATTTATTAATTTTCATTTACTTCCTTTAATTTCAAGTATTTGGTCAACTCCTGATCAGGACTCTCTTAATCAACCATTAAAAAGTATTATTAATTTTTTTCAAAATCATAAACTATTTAATTTTACAAACAGACCACAATGGAAGACTATAAAAAATGGATCTAAGCAATATATTAAATCTCTTATAAGATCTTCTAAATTTAGTATAAAAAAATCTTGTAGGATTCAAAAAATCTCTAGAACTGATAATGTTGAAATTTTTTTTGAAGGAAAAAAATCTGTTTTTGATATGGTAATATTTGCTTGTCCTCCAAACCATTTTTTTCCTTTGTTAGACAAAATTCATCAAAAAGAGTATGAAATTTTGAAAGAATTTAATTTCCAAAAAAATTTAGCTCAATTGCATCAAAATACCTCTTTAATGCCCACTCATTTAAAAGCTTGGTCAAGTTGGAATTTTCATACCAATAAGAATAATAAATGCACACTCAGTTATTGGATGAATAAACTACAACCTCTTAATACAGGAGATGATTTTTTTGTTTCATTAAATCAGGAACAAAAAGACAACCATTATCAGACACTTTATGAACATCCAATATTTTCACAAAAGACACTAAATGCTCAAAAAAATATTTCACACATACAAGGTCATGATAAATCATACTATGTTGGTAGTTATCTGGGTTATGGTTTTCACGAAGATGGTATTCAATCAGCTATAAAAGTTTGTAATAAGTTAGGTATCGATTTAAAGGGATTTAATAATGCCGATACATCAAGAGTACAGTGGAATTAGTTTCTTCTCATAGTCTTGGAACAGGTAAAATTGTCCATAAAAGAACAAGAGATACTAAAAACTTTTTTCAATATAATGCACCTTACTTAAGTATTAATCTTAACAATACTTCAAAGATACATCCTTTCATATCACTCAATAAATTAAATTTTTTTTCTATATTTTATAAACAACATGGTTTCAGAGATAAAAAAAAGAATTTGTACGATTTTGCAAAAAATATTGCAGATAAACACAATATTATTTTTAATAATGTACAATTTATATGTATTCCATCAATAATAGGCTATTCTTTTAATCCAATTAGTTTTTATTTATATCTTGATGATCAAAACAAAGTGAAATCAATTATCTATGAAGTTAAAAATACCTTTGGAGATCAAGTCCATTACTTAACTATAGATAAATTTAAAGATAAAGAGTTTAAAAAAAACATGTATGTGTCACCTTTCATTGAGATGGACTGTGTTTATAAAATTTCATCAAAAAATAAATCTAAAAACCATTTTTTTTGTAATATTAATCAATTTAATCTTAAAAATGAGCAAATATTTTATGCTTCAATTGATCTTAATTTAAAAGAAATAACGTATTTAAATTGTATTTTATTTTTTATTTTAAATATTTTTGGGAGTATAAAAACGATCACCTTAATTCATTACCAAGCTATTAAGCTTTTACTAAAAAAAAGTAAATTCTTTAAATATTCCAATAAAATAAAAGATAATCTATACTTAGATTAGAAAAGATTATTAAAAATTGTTTATTGACAAATATATACATAAAGTTTGCTCTAAAATAAGACACGGATCCTTGAGTTTAGACGTAAAGGGAAAACCTTATGAATTTCATGGTGAATTAGAGGGTCCCTCAGTGCATTTAACAATTAACCACCTTTCCATGATATGGGATTTATATTTTCGTGGATCAGTTGGATTAGGAGACGCTTATATAAAAAAGAAATTTGAAGCAGATGATTTAAGTAAATTTTTGGAATTTGGAGCATTAAATGAAAAAGCTTTTGGTGGTGAGATGAGTGGATCTAAATTTTATAGGCTCTTATCTAAAAAATATATGAACAAAACAAAAAATTCTTTATTTCAAAGTAAAAAAAATATTCACGCCCATTATGACCTTGGTAATGATTTTTACTTGGAGTGGCTTGACGATACCTTAACATATTCCTCAGGTTTTTTTAAAACAGGATCTGAGACATTATCTGAGGCACAAAAAAATAAATTTGAAAGTCTTATCAAAGGCAACGAGCCCAAACCCGGTGATCATGTTTTAGAAATAGGATCTGGGTGGGGAAGTTTTGCTTTTTATCTTATTTCAAAGTATCCAGATATAAAAATTGATACTTTAACTATTTCAAAAGAACAATATGAATTTGTGAAT
Organism: uncultured Alphaproteobacteria bacterium; assembly: GCA_902601865.1. GTDB lineage: Bacteria > Pseudomonadota > Alphaproteobacteria > HIMB59 > HIMB59 > HIMB59. The sequence continues at coordinate 28,898 of CACKOX010000007.1, forward strand.
TCAAAAATTAAAGAATACCATTTACAAGATAAGTTAAATGTCATTTATAAAGATTATAGAGAGCATAGAGGGACATATTCTAGAATATACTCCATCGAAATGTTTGAGGCGGTTGGAATTCAATATTGGCAAACCTATTTTGAAAAAGTAAAAGATTTATTAAAACCATCAGGTGTTTTTTCAATGCAAACTATTGTAATTTTCGAAGATTTTTTTGATAGATACACACAAAAAATTGATTTTATTCAGAAATATATATTTCCTGGTGGAATGTTGCCTTCAGTGAAAGCTCTTGAGAAAATAGCTACCCAAAAAAAATTTAATTTTCAAATAAAAAATCAAATGGCTGATAGTTATTATCAAACACTTGAAATGTGGAGAAATAACTTTAATAACAAGTGGGATAAAATAAAAAATTTAGGTTACTCTGAAGATTTCAAAAGAATGTGGAATTTTTACTTATCATACTGTTCAGGAGGTTTTAAGGCAAAAACAATTGATGTCTATCAAATAGATTTTACCAATAAGTAAAATACTTATGATTAACATCTACTTTTATAAAAGACCGTATTGATTGTGTGTATGAGAAATGTATTAATATCGAGTATTTTATTAATATTTCTAAGCGGATGTAATAATATGAAACTTGAAAATTTTGCCGATAAGCAACCCACACTCAAAATAGAAGAATACTTTTTAGGTAAAACAACAGCCAGTGGCCTTTTCATTGATAGACTTGGAAAGGTAAGACGACAATTTACTGTTGAAATGGAGGGTATTCAGCAAGAGGATAACTTTATTCTTAATGAGACTTTTCTTTATGACGATGGTGAAGAAGAATTTAGAAGATGGGAAATTAAAAAGACTGGTGAAAAAACCTATGAGGGTACCTCTGAGGATATCAAAGGTATAGCTCTGGGTGAGAGATCTGGTAATGCGATAAACTGGCACTATACTCTTAAGCTTAAATATGGGGACGGCATAATGAACGTTAAGTTTGATGATTGGTTAATTATGCAAGATGATAAAAACGTTTTTAATAAAGCGACAATGAAAAAGTTTGGAATTAGGTTAGGAGATGTTTATTTATTTTTTACGAAGCAATAGTAGATTGTAATTTTTCTGCTTTTTCTTTTGCTTTTCTCTCACGCTCAGCTTTACGCTGACCTTTTTCAACTAACGCTTCTAGTTCTTCATAGGTACATAGACCAAGATCAGTGGGGTTTCTGAATTCCGTAATTGGTTGAGATTGGTTGCCAGCTCTTATATTAGCAACTGTTGGTTTGGTAGAACTAGTAAGTTTAGCAATTTGGGTATCAGTTAATATTTTACCATACTCTCGAATTAGCCAAGCAATAGCCTTGGGCCTTTCTTGTCTCACTGATAATGGAAGATATTTTTTTGTTTTGACACTAAATTGAATTGACTCAGATTTTTTATTTTGCAGTTGTAACTCTTGTGAGTGATCGACTTCACATCGTTTAATTTCATCCATAGTAAGTTGACCACTTGCAATTGGATTTAATCCCTGCATACGGTATGCATCTTCACCATCTGCAATACTTTGTACTTCTAGTTCGTGGAGCTGACAAAATTGAGATATTTGAGGGAAACTTAAAGCTGTGTTGTCAACTAACCAAACGGCTGTTGCAAGGGGCATTAAAGGTTTATTGTCAGACATAATTTTTTAAATTTAAATATTAAATGACTTATATTTATTTTTAAAACGTGCAACTCTTCCACCAGAGTCCACCATTTTACCAGATCCTTGATTCCATGCTGGATGAGATAGAGGATCAATTTCAAGCTTCATAGTATCGCCAGCTTTCCCCCAAGTGGATCTTGTCTTATAAGTAGAACCATCAGTGCGCTCCACAGTTATCTCATGATAATCAGGATGAATTTTTTGTTTCATGGTTATCAGAAAATAGAGACCAAAGTTTAAAAAATCAAGTAAATATTTATAGATTTTTCAGTAATTCGCTACTGATAGCAGCACTTGAGGCTATTAAACTCTCATCTTTTAAAGGATCAAAATCATTTCCTTTTTCATTTAAGCATATTCCACCTGCCTCTTTTACTAAGATAATACCTGCTGCAATATCCCAGAGGTTTAGTCTTAATGACCAAAAACCATCAAATTTTCCTGATGCGACATTAGCTAAATCAAGTGCTGATGATCCTAGTAATCTAACACTTGTTTTTCTTTGAAGGGCTCCTATTTGCGCAATACCTTTTTCAAGAATGTCTTGGTGTTTAATTTGAACACCAGATGTAAACATACATCCATCTAACTTATCTCTTTGAGATACTCTAAGTCTTTGATTATTAATCCAAGATCCGGAACCCTTATGAGCCCAATATAATTCATTTAATATTGGGTTGTACGTAACACCAGCAATAATTTCTCCTTTTTGCATCAAACCAATAGTCACTGCAAAGTATCCATTGCCGTGTATAAAGTTTTTTGTACCATCAAGTGGGTCTGTGATAAATACTGGAGTATCACCTTTAAGTTTTTCTAAATCCTCAGAACTAAAAGTCTCTTCATCTATTTGAAGAAAATCAGGTCTATCTTTTCCCAAATTATAACTAATTGTTTCAGAAGCCCTAATATCTGCTGAGGATACAAAGTCATTTTTATCTTTTTTAGAAATTTGAAGTTTTTCAAGTTCACCAAAATCTCTAATCAAAGACTTGGCAGCACTTCTGCATGCTTTTTCCATTACAACAATTACTGGAGGGACAATAGACATAGAAAATTTATTTTGCTTTTTCTATATAAGTTAATTCACTAGTATTTATTCTGACTTTATCACCTGTTTCGACGTGGGGGGGGACAGTAACTCTTACACCGTTAGTTAGCAAAGCAGGTTTATAAGAAGTAGACGCAGTTTGTCCTTTAACAACAGCTTCTGTTTCGGCAATTTGCACCACAAGATTTTCAGGGGGATTAACATTCATTGGTTTTTCATCATAAAACTCAATAGAGACTTCCATTCCATCTTCAAGAAACTTAGCTGTGTTCTCATTAACTTGAGTAATATTCATAATTATCTGTTCGTAAGTCTGGTTATTCATAAATGTAAAATCTTCTCCACTGCGAAATAAAAATTGGTGATTTATCTCTTCAGCTCGAATTTTTTCTAGAGACTCTGAACTTCTAAATCTCTCATTTAATTTTGACTGATTTGATATATTTTTAAGTTCTGCTTGAATATATGCACCACCTTTACCAGGTTGTGTATGGGAGAGTTTAGCAACCTTCCAAAGAGAGTTATTATGCTGGATTATATTTCCAATCTTTAAATCGTTAGCATTGATTTTCATTTAGATTTATAGATCTGTATCATTTGCTCTAATAAAGCTAATGCATCAGCCCTAGATCTCTGAAAACAATTTCTTCCAATAATGGATCCATTACCATCTCCTTGATGAATTGCGAGAACTTCATCCATTAAAGCTTGATCATCTTTTGCATCTCCACCAGAAAAAACAACTAAGCGCTTTCCATCAAAAGCAACTTTTTTGATGTGGGCTACGCGATCTTTTAGAGTTCTTATGGTTATATTATTATTTTCAAATGCTTTTTTAGTTGGATCATCTTCTAAAAAGTCACTTGGCAGCTTAACTTTAATTATATTAGCTCCCAATAAAGCTGAAATGTGTGCAGCATATGAAATTATATTCATTGCAGTCTCACCTTTTTTAGAAATTTTTGACCCTCTGGCATAGGCCCATAATACTACTGCAAGACCTTTTTCTTTAGCCTCAAAACTTAGTTTTTTAAACTCTTCCATCAAATCAAAATTATGTTCAGATCCAGGATAAATAGTAAAACCTATCGCTGCACATCCTAGTTTTAATGCATCATCTACACTACCCGTAACAGCCTGATCTAGAGAGGTAGCTAGAGTATTTGAACTATTAATTTTTAATATTGTTGGAATTTGACCATGAAAGTTTCCAGAACTTGTTTGAAGTAACCCAAGAGGTGCTGCATAAGCTGACAAACCAGCATCTATTGCAAGTTGATGATGATAGTTTGGATCGTACGCAGGAGGATTAACAGCAAAACTTCTATCAGGGCCATGTTCAAAGCCTTGATCGACTGGTAAAATGATCATTCTCCCAGTTCCTCCAAGCTTTCCTTGTCCTAAAATTTTCATAAGATTTGATCTCACACCTACATTTTCATGGGTGTAGTTTGAAATGATTTTTTTGGTAGTATTTGTTACTTTCATAATTACTCCTATAAATTACATACTTGAGCAGTTGTCTCAAGCATTCTATTTGAAAATCCCCATTCATTGTCATACCAAGTAAGTATTCTTCCAAAATTATCAGATACTGTAGTCGTTTCACTCAAATCTAAAATTGAACTTCTAGAGTCATGATTATAATCACTTGATACTTTCGGATCTTTATCCACTCCTAAAATATTTTTAAGAGAATTATTGGCATATTCTTGAAATTTATTATTCAAAGTCTCAATTGAAATTTTTTTTTTTGTATTAAATTTAAAATCTACAAGAGAGACATTCGGTGTTGGAACTCTTATTGCGGTACCATCTAATTTTCCTTTTAAATGAGGAAGCACAAGGCCAACAGCTTTTGCTGCACCTGTGCTCGTAGGAATAATATTGTTAGCTGCCGCTCTAGCACGTCTAAGATCTTTGTGAAATGTATCAACTGTATTTTGATCTCCTGTATAAGAGTGAATTGTTGTCATGTATCCATTTTCAATTCCAAACTCCTGATCTATTACGAAAGCCACAGGTGCCAAACAATTAGTTGTACACGAAGCATTTGATATAACTTGGTGATCTAAATTAATATTTTTGTTATTAACACCTTGGACAACTGTTATATCTGCACCTGAACACGGGGCTGAAACGATGACCTTACTAGCACCACTTTCGACATGAGACATAGCTTTATCTTTAGATGCGAAAACTCCTGTGCACTCTAAAATAATATCTACATTCTTGTCACTCCACTTTAAATCAATTGGGTTTCGCTCAGATGTAACAGTTACTTTGTTTTCTTCTATTGAAAACTGCTCGTTTGAAATTTTATTAATCTCCTCAGAGAGAGGTCCGTGAATACTGTCATATTTTAATAAGTGAATATTTGTATCAATATCAGCTAAATCATTAATATAAGCTATTTCATATTGATCACTAAATTCATTTGACCTTTCTAAAAATGCTCGATAAACAAGTCTGCCAATTCTACCAAATCCATTAATTGCTACTTTTTTTTTCATTTTGTTTTAATTATCCTTAATATTTTAGTTGATATAGTTTTTGTTGTTAACCCAAATTTTTTAAATACTTCACTCCCGGGAGCACTTGCACCAAAAATATCTAATCCAAAAATATTTTCTGAATCTGTAAATTTATTCCAATACATAGTTGAGCCAGCTTCAATTACAAAAGTTTTATCTAATTTAGAGTCCAACAAAGTAATTTTAAAAGATCTCGATTGCTTTTCAAAAATTGATGTAGATGGCATAGATATTACTTTTGTGATAATCCCGTTTTTCTTCAAAACTTCAGCAATATTTACAGCTAAAGATACTTCTGAGCCAGTTGCTATAATTGTAATATCGTTATTTTTTTTTGGCCCGCTTATTACATAAGCCCCCTTGAAGTTTTTTGAAACTAATTTTTTATTAGAAATTTGAGGTAAATTTTGCCTTGAAAGGCATATAAATGATGGAGCAGTATCAATTTTTAAGGCCTCTTTCCAACACACTATTGTTTCTTTGAGATCACAAGGCCTAAAAACATAGCTATTTGGTATTAGTCTTAACATATTAATTTGCTCTATAGGTTGATGAGTAGGTCCATCTTCACCTAAACCAATAGAGTCGTGCGTGAAAACTTGAATAGGATCAATTTTCATTAAAGCAGCAAGACGAAGACTTGGCTTCATGTAATCAGCAAAACTTAAAAAAGTCCCTGAATAGGTTTTATAAATTTTAGTAGCTGCAATTCCATTCATTATAGCAGCCATTCCGTGTTCTCTTACACCATAATGAATATATTGACCTGACATATTTTCACTATTCATGACAGTCATCTCTTTACCTTTAGTATTATTAGAGCCAGTTAAATCTGCAGAACCTCCAAGGATTGGATGATCTCCTTTGATATAATTTAAGATTGCCTCAGAGGATTTTCTAGTAGCTTGATCAGAATTAAAATTTTTCAAATCTAATTCTATCTTGTTAAATAACTTATCTATATCTTTTTTAGATAAATTTGAATGAAGTGTTGATTTAGACTTTTTGTAAAACTTTTTATTTTTATTAGCAGAATCCCTCCAAATCTTTAAGAGTTTATTTGGTATTTGAAATGGTTTTTCGCTCCAAGATAATTTAATTCTAGTTAAATTAACTTCATCTGAGCCTAAAGGTGAACCATGTGATGATGCTTTGGCAGACTTGTTAGGTGAACCAAAACCAATAGTGGTTTTAAAATTTAGCAAACATGGAGCGTTAGATATTTGCGCTTTTTTAAATAAGTCATAAATATTTTGATGGTCATGACCTTTACCACTATGTACCTCCCAATTAACTGACTTGAACCTTAGGTTTGTATTATCGCTAAAAGCTAAGTCAGTGGACCCGTCGATACTAATATTGTTGTTATCATATATTAATATCAAATTATTTAACTTTAGGTGTCCAGCTAGACTTATCGCCTCTTGGCTAATTCCCTCCATCAAACAACCATCACCACAAAAGACATATACTTTTGGTGTTTTTGATAATTTTCTTTCTATTGATAATTTTTTAAGTGCTATGGCCATTCCAACTGCGTTTGAAATCCCTTGTCCAAGAGGACCAGTTGTGATTTCAATACCTGCATCTGGTTCATATTCTGGATGCCCTGCAGTGATCGAGTCTAATTGTCTGAAATTTCTAATTTGAGATAATGTCATTTTTTTATAACCCGTGAGATATAAAAGGGAGTAAAGTAACATCGAGCCATGCCCGTTAGATAAAACGAATCGATCTCTAAGCAGCCAACTTGGATCATCTGGGTTATGTACCAGAAAATTATGAAAAAGAACTGTAGCTATGTCTGCCATTCCCATCGGCATACCAGGATGACCAGATTTTGCTTTTTCTACCGCATCGATTGATAAAAATCTGATACAATTTGCTAATTCGTTGTAATTTTTCAATGGAATAACTTTACTTAATAACTAATAATTAAAGTATGAATGAATTTCAACAACAAATACTTCAAAAAATAGAGCAAATTGCATCAAAACTTCAAAATTACAAAACCAGCAATCAAGAATTGATGAGAGAGAAACAAGAATTAAAAGCCAAATTAGAATATCTCGAAAGAAGGGAGTCAGAATTAGTCTCTGAACTAGAAAATAATAAACTTGAATTATCAGAAAAATCTCAACTTATAGATCAAGCAACAAATAAAATTGAGGAACTTTTAGGTTCAATTGATATAGATGGCTAATTTAACTCTAACAATTGGAGGAAGGCCGCTAAAAATACAGTGCTCTGATAACAATGTTGAAGCAGTTAAAGAGATTGCTTCTACTATTAGTAAATTAATAGAAGATGAAAAAAAAGAAAATGTTCCCTTTTTAACCTCTACTCTTATTGCTTATTTAAAATCTATGGAGGACGTATTAAAAAAAGAAAAAATATTACAAGACTCTTTAAATAAGAAATTATTTTATGAGAGTCGGATTCAAGAGTTACAAAATGAAAATCATAATTTAAAATCTGACATTGAACAAATTTTTAAAAAATTAAATGACAATCTAATTGTTGAATAAAAAACAAATACGTAATTACCACCTTGATCTAAGAATGAAACTTAGTATTTCGGACTTAGATACTTATTCTGGTATGGTAAATTCAAAAATTTTAGAAATAATAGAAAAAATTAATCCACAAAAATCTGTTGGTTTGTTTTATCCATATAAAAACGAAGTAGATGTATTGAGGATATCAAATAATTTAATAAATAAAAATATCACATGCTCGCTTCCACGAGTAATATCAAAAGGAGCTGCTTTAAAGTACTTTGAATATAACCCTCATAATCCAAGTTTAGAAAAAGGTTTTGGTGGAATAATGGAACCTACTGGTGAAGTAGCTTTAGATCCTGATATAATTATTGCATCTTGTTCAGCGTTCAATGAACAAGGCTATAGAGTAGGTTACGGTGGAGGTTTTTTTGACAGAACAATTGAAGAATTAAAAAAAAAAGGAAATTTAAAAACTATTTTAGCTGCCTTTGAAATTCAAAAAACTAACTTTAATTTTCAAGAAAGTTTTGACCAAAAAGTTGATTATATTTGTTCAGAGCAGAAAATCTATTCCTTATGAATTTTTTAGTTATAGGAGATGTTGTTGGAAGATCAGGTAGAACAGCTCTCAAAGAAAATTTAAAAAAAATACAAAAACAATTTAAAATTGATTTTACTATTGTGAATGCTGAAAATTCAGCAGGTGGTTACGGGCTTACAGGAAAAATATATGAGGATCTTATTAGCTGGGGAGCTGATGCTATTACTTTAGGAAATCATGCTTGGAAACAAAAAGAGATCATTGACTATATGGATAGCAATCCAAATCACAGTATTATAAGACCTTTGAATTTTGAAGCTGGTTCACCAGGTAAAGGATTTAAAATCTTTACTCATAAAAATGGTAATAGAATATTAGTAAGCCAAATTCACGGTCAAACATTTATAGATCTTCCTTTAGATAATCCTTTTAATTCTATTGACACGCAGCTCTTGTCTATAATTAATGACCATAATATTGATTTTTCATTTTTAGAGGTCCACGCGGAGGTTACCTCTGAAAAAAATGGTATAGCTCAAAATTATGATGGAAAATTTACTTGCATATATGGAACGCATGTTCATATCCCAACCTCAGACGCAAGAGTATTGGAAAAAGGCACTTGTTTTCAAACTGATATTGGCATGACAGGTGATTATAATTCTGTTATTGGTATGAAAAAAGAAAATGCCATTAAGAGAATGAGAACCGGATCTAATACGCACAGGCTTGAACCGGCCGAAGGAATTGCAACTATTTCAGGAGCAATAATAACTACCAATGAAGAAAAGAAAAATTCAATTCAATCTATTCAAATAGGTGGTGTTTTGGACAGTAATTTATTATCTTAGATCATGGCAGGGCATTCAAAATTTAAAAATATTCAATATCGTAAAGGTGCTCAGGATAAAAAAAGAGCAAAACAATTTGCAAAAATAGGAAGAGAAATTCAAATAGCTGTGAAAATAGGAGGAACAGACCCAGAGTCTAATCCAAGATTAAGACTAGCTATAACTAATGCCCGAAGTGTTAACATGCCTAAGGACAATGTAGATAGAGCGATTAATAAAAATAATACCGATACTGCGGATTACTCTGAAGTGCGTTACGAAGGTTATGGTCCTTTTGGAACAGCTTTTATAGTTGAGGCTTTAACAGATAATAAAAACAGAACAGCCTCTGAGATAAGGTCTATTTTTTCTAAAAATGGAGGAAATTTAGGGGAGACAGGAAGCGTAAGTTTTAATTTTAATAAAGTCGGTGAAATACAAGTAAAAAAAGAAATTGATGATGGTGCATTAGAAGACTTACTTGACCATGGACTAGAGGACTACAACAAAGAGGAAGAGATAACATATATTTATTGCTCTTACGAGACATTAGCATCATTAGAGAAAATATTACGAGAAAGAAAATTTGAAATTGAAAGTGCCAATATTATTTGGAAGCCAAATTTAATTGTCAAAATTGAAAAAGAAGAAGAGCTAACAAAACTAGTCAAATTAAATGATGAATTAGAGGATAATGATGATGTTCAAAATTGCTTTTCAAATCTCGATTTTGACTCTAGTTTATTAGAGGTTACTAATGCCTGATAAAGCATGGAAGAATAGAGAAAGACTTGTTGCAAAGTTTTTTGGTGGTTTGAGAAACGCTCTAAGTGGGATTAATTCAAAAGTTACTCATGCAGACGTAATTCATGATAATTTATTTATAGAGTGTAAATTAAGAGCTAAGCATACGGCAATTAAATTATGGGATGACACAAAATCTTTTGCTGACAAGGAAAAAAAAACCCCAGTTATTGCACTATGTGAAAAAAATAGACCTGGTTTTTGGATAATGGTACATTCAGATGATTTTGATAAAGTTTCCAAAGAGCTTAAAAATAAAAAAATAATTGAATAAGAGTAATATATGGAAGAAATAGTTAACTTAGCCGCCCTTGAGGGCTCAGTAGATTTCTCAATGATGGGAATGTTTCTCAAATCTGATTGGGTTGTAAAATTTGTAATCGTATTGTTAGTGATTTTTTCAATTCAATCTTGGAAGACAATCATTCAAAAAATTCTACTAATAAATAAAATAAAAAAAATATCCAAAAAATTTGAAAACCATTTTTGGTCTGGTGTCTCTTTGGACGAGCTTTACCAGCAAATTGATGATTTCGATCAGGAAAGCTTCTCAAATATTTTTAGAAATATTATGAATGAGTATGAAAAATCAAGGATGCAAAAAAATAAAGTTGACTCTGCTTTTATTCAGAGACTTTATACTTCTCTTGATTTAAGTATTGCTACTGAAGATACAAATCTAAATAAGGGACTTTCATTTTTGGCATCTTCTGGTTCTGTAGCACCATTTATTGGATTATTTGGAACAGTTTGGGGAATTATGAATAGTTTTCAAGCAATTGCAATTGCTCAAAATACTAACCTTGCTGTTGTAGCGCCTGGTATAGCAGAAGCTTTGTTTGTAACAGCTTTAGGTCTTTTCGTGGCTATACCTTCAACTGCTTATTACAACCTTATAACCTCAAAGATTGATAATTATTTGTCAGAAGCTGAAAGTTTTGGAAAGGACCTCGTTAATATAATTTCACGCCAAGTAAAGTAAGCACATGAGAAAAAAACATCGACCTGTTTCAAATATAAATGTTACCCCTATGGTTGATGTGATGTTGGTTTTATTAATTGTATTTATGGTTACTGCCCCTCTTCTTACCGTTGGGGTTCCTGTTAACCTACCAAAAGTTGAAGCTAATTCTTTAGATGCACAAAAGGAACCTCTAGAAATTTCAATTAATGAAAACAACGAAATTTATTTAGGTGAGGATCAAATACCCTTTGAAGAGTTGATTTTAAAAGTGAAAACTATTGCAGGCTCCAATACAGATATTCGTATCTTTTTAAGAGCAGACACTTCAATTGATTATGGAGAAGTCATGAAAGTACTTGGAGCATTAAATACTTCTGGTTTTTTAAAAATTGCTCTCGTTACAAAAAAGCCAAGCTAATTGTCTACTATCTCATTACTTAACCCCTACAGAAATTTTATTTTACTCATTGAAAACATAAGTTACAAAAAAGGTGATTTTTATTTCCAAATAGTCTCATTTCTGTTGCATCTATTAATTTTGATACCAATGATTAATTTTACTTTTGAAAAAAAAATTAGTGATATTCCAATGATACTACCTATTGAAATGTTTATCGTCGAAGAAGAGACTGCTGCACCTGAATTTGTTGAAGAAATTAATGAAATTGTTCCAACATTCCAAGAAGAGACTCAGCAGCAAAGTGAAGCTGAAGTTATTCAACCAGCAGTTAAAGAAATAACTTCACAAGAAAAAATAGATCCAGTTATTCAGGAGAGTGAGCAGGAAGTATTACTAGATAATTCCTCAGATAAAACAAATGAATTTGTAATTGATCAAAAGATCAAACCTGAAATCAAAAAGCCATTAGAAGAAACACCACCTCCAACTGAAAATGATTTTGAAATTAAATTGAAACAAAAACCTGAACCTAAAGATATACCGGAACCAAAAAAAGATATTGAGATTGTTGTTAAGAAAAAACCAGTAAAGAAAACTTTTAACGTCAGCACCGTTTTAAAAGATTTAGAAAATCAAGATAAAGAATTTAAAAAGGAACAAGAGGCCTATGAAATTAAACAAGATGAAGTTTTTACAGAAAAAGTTGGACCCTCGATGACCATTTCAGAAATTGATTTGTTAAGGCAACAATTGCATGCCTGTCTTAACCTTAATGTTGGAGTTGCTAATTTAAAAGAAATCAAGCCTGTCATTTTTATAGAGGTTAATCCAGATAGAACTGTAAAAAGCGCGAAAGTAGTCAACAAAGAAAAATTAACTGATCCATCATTTAGAACTGCCGCAGAGGCTGCTATGAGGGCAGTTAATAATCCAGATTGCAGCCCTCTTTTATTACCTCAGGATAAATATGATCAATGGAAGGAAATAAATTTTACCTTTGATTTCAGCTGGATGTTTGATTAATTAAAATTTAATATAAAGAGTCTATAATTTATCCATGATAAAAAAAATTCTAGTTATTTTGTTTTTTTCACTTAGCGCTAATGCGGCTTTGGATGTAACAATTTCCCAGGGCAAGGTTGAACCAACACCTATTGCAATAACTCAAATATTTGGTGAAGACTCAGAAACTGCGAGATATGGGAATACTTTAAGGCAAATCATTAACAATAATCTTACAAATTCTGGTCTTTTTTACACAGTGAATGAAGATCTTTATATACAATCAGACAATTTAGTTGAAAAAGTTCCACGTTTCGAAGACTGGAAACTAATTAAAGCACAGTTTCTGTTAAGTGCAGATGTTAGTAAAACAGATAAAGGTATCAGGTTACGTATGAGGCTTTATGATGTATTCAATAGAAAAGAGATAGAAAAATTACAACTAACAATACCCGACGAAGATCTGATAAGAAGAGTAGGCCATACTGTAAGTGACATTGTTTACGAAAGAATAACAGGTGAGACAGGTTATTTTGATACAAGAATTGTATATGTCTCAGAAATTGGTCCATTAGATCAAAGAGTTAAAAGATTAGCAATCATGGATCAAGACGGACATCTGGATAGTCATCAATTTTTAACTGATGGAAAAAATTTGGTTTTAACGCCTCGTTTCGCACCAAATAATCAAATAATAACTTATATGGAGTATAAAAATAATCTTCCAAGAGTTTATATTTATAATCTTAAAACAGGTGAAAGAGAAATTGTTGGAGATTTTCCTGGAATGACTTTTGCTCCTAGATTTTCCCCAGATAGTCAAAGTGTAATAATGTCTTTTTCAGATCCCAATACAGCAAATTCTGAATTATATTTAATGGACTTAAACACCAGATCTCTCTCAAGACTAACAAATGACTCTGGAATAGATACCTCTCCTTCTTTTTCTCCAAATGGAGAAAAAATTGTTTTTAATTCTGACCGAGGTGGAAGTCCTCAGTTATTTATAATGGACAAGAATGGAGATAACATAAGAAGAATTTCAAAGGGTAGAGGTACTTACGGAAATCCTGTATGGTCACCTAGAGGTGATTTAATTGCTTTTACTAAGTTAACCCAGGGTAATTTTCATATAGGGGTCATGGATACAAATGGTAATAATGAAAGGGTAATAGTTAGAGATTTCGCCCTAGAGTCCCCGGCTTGGTCACCAAATGGTAGATATTTGATATTTCATAGACAAAAAAGGTCAAATCTCGATGGAACAGGCGGAGAGGTAACAATAAACTTCATAGATATAACTGGTTACAACGAAAGGATTATTCCGACCCCTTTGGATGGAAGTGACCCCGCATGGTCTCCTTTATTATAAAAAATTAATATAAATCAACAAATTTGAATTAAAATTTAATAATAATTATCTTGATTTCCAAAAAATTCAGTGTTTATTTAGCTAAATTATAGTAAAAATATATTTTACGTGGAGATTTATAATAATGTTAAAAAAATTGTTTATGCTTATTGTTGCGGGTTTTTTACTTGCATCATGTGCTGCTACTAAGACAGAACAAGGTGGAGACGCTGATGCAGCCTCTTCTAGCGCAAGTTCATCTTCTGGTGGTGAAATTACAGCTGGCACTCAAGAAGATTTGATTGTTAACGTAGGTGATAGAGTCTTCTTTGAGTTTGATAGCTCAGAACTTACTGTTGATGCCCAGGCAACTCTTGATGCTCAAGCAGCTTGGTTAATGCAATATCCTGACACTAACATAACTGTTGAAGGCCATGCTGATGAAAGAGGTACTCGTGAGTACAACTTGGCTTTAGGTGATAAAAGAGCATTTTCTGTTTATTCTTATCTTGCTCAGTCTGGAATTGACACCAATAGAATGGAATACGTAAGTTGGGGAAAAGAAAGACCAGAAGTGATTGGTTCTGATGAAACTGCTTACAGTCAAAATAGACGCGGCGTTACACTAGTAAGTAATTAATTAAAATTTCATTAAGGTGCTCTTTTCAAAGAGCACCTATAACACTTATGAAAAAAATAAACAAAATATTGGTTATTTTTTTTATTCTCTTTTTTTCTAATAGCGCACAACCTGAAAATCACAATCAAGTATCAGTAGAACTAGAAAGGATTAAAAACGACATTATTGATCTTCAAAAATTTGTTTACAAAAATGATTCATCATCTAATAATTCTAACGATCTAAATGGTAATGATAATTTAGATGAATTAAAAATAATTATTAACGATATTTCAAAAAGTATTATTTCATTGGAAAAACAAATTTTGGATATTAAAGATGATGTTAGCAACTTGTATTCTTTATATACTTCATCTGATAATGATGAAAAAAAAATTATTAGTCCATCTGATCAATTAAACATTGAAGAGAGTTCCACAAATATTGTTGAAAACTCAGAGGATGATCAACTATTGGGAAAAATCAGTCTTTCTGATCTTGGGGGAGATGAAGTTAAAATTACTGACATTTCCAATGAAGACTCGGTTGAAACAATTACATCATCAAGTCTTGAAAAAAAGGAATTAGATGAAATTGAGATAAATTCAATATTAGAGGTTAATATTTCTATGCTTAATGATTTAGATCAGTTAATGGAGGAAAATGAAATAGAGCTAAATAAGCCAGTAATTAACGTCCAAGAACAGTTAAAAACCGCTAAAACAAGTTTTGCAAGCAATGATAATAAGTCTGCTATCGAGAACCTTCTACTTATTATCAATTCCAACACAGATCAAAAAGAATATTTGGCAGAGACATATTATCTTCTTGGCAGAACTTATTTTATGGAGAATGAGATAATTGAAGCTATAAAATATTTTGGAATAAGACATAGAGATTTCTCTTTGTTTCCAAAATTCAAATCTGAAAATTATTTTTGGCTTGGAAAGTCTCTTTTTAGTATTGGAGATCAAGAAAATGGTTGTTTAATTATGGAAGATCTAATTTTTTCAAATACTTATATTGAAAGCAATGAAGTAATTGAGTCTGCAAAGTCTCTTCAAACCGAAAAAGACTGTGGTTTGATTATTGATTAATTAAGTGTCACTCTCGCTTGATGTAAAAAATTACCTTAGAGAAAATTTTAAAACAAATGAAAAAATATTAATTTTAATTTCTTGTGGATTAGATAGCACTGTTCTATTTAATTTGTTAATAAAATCAAAATATTTTAAAAATAAAAATATTTATTATTTGATTTTTGATCACCAAAAAAGATCTGAGGGAAAATATGAAATTAAACAATTCATTAAGTTTTATAATCTTTCAGATAAAAATCTTGTTTTAAGGAAAATGTCTTTAAAAAATAAACATAATGGATTCCAAGAAAAATCTAGATCAAGCAGATTAAATTTCTTATACAATTTTTCCAAAAAAAAAAAAATTGAAAATGTATTCTTAGGTCACCATCTTGATGATCTCAATGAGACTTTTTTTATGAGAAAAATCCAACAATCTGGCACTCTTGGATTATCAAGTATTTTCTCAGATAACTATAAGGGTCTCAAATTGCATCGTCCATTGAGTAAATATTCAAAAAAACAAATCAAGAGCTATGCAAATATAAATAAACTAATTTGGTTTGAAGATAGAAGCAATTTAGAGTTAGATTATACTAGAAATAAAATAAGAGATTTTTTGCACTCAAATAATCTTCTTTCTAAGATTAATAGTGAAAGATTAAGTTTCATAGAAACAACTCACTTAAAGTCTTTACACCATAGTTTTTTCATAAGACAACAAAATAAAATTTTTGAAATTAAAATATTAAAATTTAATAATTTGAATGAAAATCTTAAGTTCTTAGTTACACAGTCATTTTACTATGAGTATCGAAATTTAATTAAAAAACAAATTCGAGATGAAAATATTTGGAATTTTATAAAAATATTAAAATTCCAGTTTCAAAACGGTAAAAAAAGGTCAATATTTTCAGGCAAAATAGGTGTCTTTAAAAAAAAAATTTGTATAAATCTTACTTAGTACTTTAAACGTAAGTAACACTGACTATATTATAATTATGAAGAATTTTTCAAAAAACATTTTTGTGTGGATTATTATTAGCCTTATTTTATTAGGCTTGTTTAACGTTTTTAAGAACTCTCAAAGAGATTATTCCTCCGTCAATTTTACTTATTCAACATTATTAGAAAAAGCTCAAAATGGCGAGATAAAATCAGTTGAAATTCAAGGAAATAATATTTTTGGTGAAACTATGGATGGTGTTGACTTTACTACATATGCTCCGAGAGACCCTAATCTCATCGAAACTCTTAGTAATAATGAGGTTGCTATAAATGCTAAACCTGAACAATCTGGTATGCACCCATTATTAAGCATATTTGTTTCTTGGTTTCCTATGTTATTGCTTATTGGTGTTTGGATATTTTTTATGCGCCAAATGCAATCAGGAAAAGGCGGCGGTGCTCTTGGATTTGGAAGATCAAAAGCCAAATTATTAAATGAAAATAAACAAAAAGTTACTTTCAACGATGTTGCTGGAATAGATGAAGCTAAGCAAGAACTAGAAGAAGTCGTTTCTTTTTTAAAAGATCCACATAAATTTCAAAGGTTAGGTGCTAAAATACCAAAGGGAGCTCTGTTGGTCGGACCACCAGGCACTGGTAAGACTCTTCTAGCCCGAGCCATTGCTGGTGAAGCAGGTGTGCCATTTTTCTCAATATCTGGTTCAGATTTTGTGGAAATGTTCGTAGGTGTTGGAGCAAGTAGAGTTAGAGATATGTTTGAACAAGGAAAAAAAAATGCACCATGCATTATATTTATCGATGAAATTGATGCAGTTGGTAGGCATAGAGGCGCTGGATTAGGTGGTGGTAATGATGAAAGAGAACAAACTTTAAACCAGCTCTTAGTAGAAATGGACGGATTTGAGGCTAATGAGGGCGTAATTATTGTTGCCGCAACTAACAGACCCGATGTCCTTGACCCTGCCTTACTTCGACCTGGAAGATTTGATAGACAGGTTGTAGTTCCTGCCCCTGATATCATAGGAAGAGATAAAATTCTAAAAGTTCATACAAGAAAAATTAAAATGGACAAATCAGTCAAGACTATTGCTATTGCCAGATCTACCCCAGGTTTTTCTGGAGCTGATCTAGCTAACATAGTTAACGAGGCTGCTCTTATTGCAGCTAGGAAGAACAAAAAAATTGTAACAATGGATGACTTTGAGGATGCTAAAGATAAAGTTATGCTTGGAACTCAAAATAAATCAAAAATAATTTCTGATGGTGAGAAAGAAGTAATTGCTTATCATGAAGCAGGTCATGCACTGGCCAACCTCCATTGTAAACATGCTGACCCAATTTACAAATCATCAATTATTCCAACAGGTAGAGCTCTTGGGTTTGTAATGAGTGTTCCAGAACAAGATAAAGTTATTCACCGTAAAGATGAGTACTTAGACAAGTTAGTTGTTACAGTTGCTGCTAGAATAGCCGAGGAGATTATATTTGGACCTGAAAAAATAGGCTCTGGGGCTGCGGGTGATATTCAACAAGTTACGAACTTAGCAAGAGCAATGGTAACCCAAATGGGCTACAGTGATAAGTTAGGAAGAGTTAGGTATACTGGTAATCAAGAGGAAGTATTCTTAGGTCATTCAGTAACACAATCCAAAAATATTTCAGAAGAAACTGCAAGAATTATCGACCAAGAAGTTATTCGACTTGTTGAAGATGCTGAGTCCAAAGCAAGAAAAATTCTAGAAGATAATATTAAGGATCTCCATACTATCGCTAAAGGACTCTTAGAATATGAAACTTTAACTGGAGAGGAGATAAAAAATTTAATCAAGGGTATTAAACCTAAAAGAGACGAAGATATATCTTCTGACAGTTCTAATGATAGTCCTGATAGTAAAAAAGAACCTTCAAATAAAGGTCCTTTACCTTCATTTACAAAAGATCAAAATTTTCCTCTTCCTAATTAACACTAAGTCTAATAATAAATACTCTTTATGAGATTATTTGGTACAGATGGAATAAGAGGTGAAGTAGGAAAATATCCTTTAACTGCTGAAATTGTTCTTAAACTAGCTAAAGCTTCTGCGCTTGTCTTGAGAAAAAAAAACTCAATATCAAGAGTGGTTATAAATAAAGATACACGGTTATCAGGATATATGTTTGAACCAGCATTAACTTCAGGTTTCATATCTATGGGAATAGATGTAGTATTGGTTGGTCCTTTGCCTACTCCTGCTTTAACAGTTCTTGGTAAATCGCTTAGAGCAGATTTTTCTGTAATGATTACTGCTTCACATAACCCTTACCAAGACAACGGATTAAAATTTTTTACCGGACAAGGACTAAAGATCTCAGCAGAAGATGAAAATAAAATTGAAGATTTTTTTTATAACTATGACTTTGATAATTTTAAATTAAAACAGTCAAATTATGGTAAAGCTATAAGGCTAAAAAATGCTTCAGGAAGATATTCTGAAGCTCTAAAACAGTGTGCTGATAGAAATTTAGATTACAGTCAATTAAAAGTAATTTTAGATTGTGCAAATGGAGCATCCTACAAAGTAGCACCAGAAGTTTTATTTGAATTAGGTTTAGATTTACAAACTATTGGAAACAAACCTTCTGGTACCAACATTAATCGTAATTGTGGCTCTTTATTTCCACTTAAAGCATCAAAATTAGTAAAGAAAAAAAAAGCTGATATAGGAATTTGTTTAGATGGAGATGGTGATAGAGTAATAATTATAGATGAAAAGGGTGAGGTTTTAAGTGGAGAAGAATTAATTTATATTCTTTCTAAATATTATTTATCTGAGAATAAAATTAAAAAAGGTTCTGTAATTGTAACAAATGAAATTGCAAATTATGGTCTCGATATTTCTATAAAAAAATTTGGTTTAAAATTAAAAAGAGTTAAAGTAGGCGATAAAAATATTCTTAAAGAAATAATTGATTACAAATACTTTTTTGGGGGTGAGCCATCAGGTCATTTCATATTCAAAGATGACATATTAATAGGAGACGGTATGGCAACAGCCATTAGAGTATTAACATTAGTTCTTAAAGAAAACAAAAAATTATCATTACTAAAAAAAGGCATCGATTTATTTGAGGTAATGAATATAAATCAAAAAATAGATCGAGAAAAATTTTATTTATCACAAGAAAGTATTTATCAAAAACTAAATAAATTATTCAAAGATTTAGACATTTATTTCAATATCCGCCCTTCAGGCACAGAGCCACTTTTAAGAGTGAACTTGCAATATGACAAAAGAAATATAAAAGTAATGACTTTAAACAAATTAAAAAAACAAATAATAAAAGTAATCTCTGATGCTTGTTAATTCTTTTGACACAAAATATGCCAAAACAGCTTTAAAATATGAGAGTCTGGATAATTCTTTTACGACAATCCTTGGTTCCAACAAAAAATTTTTGAGAATTTTTACATCTGTAGTAGAAAATAAATCTTTAAAATCTCTCTCAGACGCTAATCTTAGATCAGATATTACTGGTCAAGTAATTAATACAATTTTGACACATGACTCAAATTCAAAGCACTTCCTATACTACATGGGAGATGTTTTTAAAAAAGATATAATAAATGACAATATTAAACAATTTAGACAACACGGTGTAGAAATTATTAACCAACCAAAAAATAAATCTTTTAAAGAAGTTTTAGAGATCTTAGATAAGGTTTTAAAAAAAATTCTTAAAAAAAACTATACCTATATTTTTACTGACCCAAAAATTAATAAAAATTTAAATTATCTACTAGATCATGGTAGTTATAAAAATAATATTTTAAAATTTGTAAATATTTTCAAAAAAAATATTAAAGCTCCTTTCGAAGTAAATTTAGAAAATAATTTCTTCTCTAAAGATTATCATCAAGATGTATTTTTCTATGTTTATTCTGATATTTCAAAAAAAATAATAGCGCAAGGTGGTGGTTATCAATATAAGAAAAATACTAGAAAAGTTGAAGGCTTTGGTTTCTCGTGTAATGTTGATTACATAGCTGAGCTATCTTAATGAATAAAGCAGTTATTGGACTTCAGTGGGGAGATGAAGGTAAGGGTAAAATAGTTGACTATTTATCTGAAGATTTCGATCTAGTAGTAAGATACCAAGGTGGTAATAACGCCGGACATACTGTAATTGTTGAAGGTACAACATATAAGTTAAACCTAATCCCATCAGGTGTAATTAGAGGCAAAATCTGTTTTTTAGGTCAAGGTGTTGTGCTTGATCCCAATCATTTTTCTAATGAGTATGATCAAATTGCAAAAAAGATTGATAATCCAAAAGTATTTTTATCATCAAACATATCTCTAATCTTAAATTATCACAAGCAACTTGATAAGATAAACGAGTTAATTTTAAACGTGGAAAAAAAAATTGGTACAACTTCAAAGGGTATCGGACCGGCATATCAAGATAAAGTTGGAAGAAAAAGTATTAAACTTTATGATTTAAAATATAAAAACATCATTGAAGAAAAACTGTATTCAATAAAGACTTTTTATGACCCTATTCTTGAGAGTTTTAATGAAAGTAAAATTAATATAGAACAAACAGTTAAAGATTTACTTTGTTTTTACGATCTAGTTAAAGATTTAATAGTTGATAATTCGTTAATAAAGAAAGAATTTAAAAATAAGAAAGTATTATTTGAGGGTGCTCAAGGTGCTTTACTTGACTTAGATCATGGATCATATCCTTTTGTGACCTCATCAAATACTGTTTCATCAAATATTGTTATTGGTTCAGCATTGCAAGTCGATTATCAAACAGTAGGAATATTTAAAGCTTACACTACTAGAGTTGGAAATGGCCCGTTTCCGTCTGAATTATTTGATGACACTGGTAACTACATAGCTGAAAAAGGTGTTGAGATAGGAACAGTTACAAAAAGAAAAAGAAGATGTGGCTGGCTTGACTTGGTTTCTTTAAAATATAGTTGTGAAATAAACCGTGTAAATGAACTTTGTATGACAAAAGCTGATGTGCTAAATAGTCTTTCAGAAATTAAAGTATGCAAAAGCTATAATTCTAAAGAATATGAGGATATTAATTTTAGTGATAGTGAATTCTTAGAATCATTGTCTTTAGAGGAGAGTGATTTTGAATTTTTTTCAAGTTGGGGTGAGATAGAAGAATTAAGTAAATATGAAACACTTCCTGATAATTTAAAAAAATATATTGCATATATTGAGAATTATTTAAATATCCCAATTAAAATTATTTCACTAGGGCCTGAGAGAAATCAAACAATTATTAGATAGTCAAGACTCTGGTAAAAGTTTTTGATCAGAGATAATTTTGATTTCATCTTGAAGTTTTTTTATAGCTTTATTTTCAATTTGTCTGACTCTTTCCCTACTAATTGAATACTTCTGGCTAAGGTCTTCTAATGTTTTTGGCTCTTCATCTAGTCGTCTTGCAGTTAATATTTCAATTTCTCTAGGTTCAAGCTTCGTAACTGCCTGTTTATACAGGGCTTTTCTTTTTTTAAATTCATCACTTTGTTCAACTTTTGAGACAGTATCAACTGTTTCATCTTCTACTTGATCTATCCACTCTGAGTCATTTTCGTCATTCATTGGAGTATTTAAAGAAAAATCCTGATTAAAGACTCTGCCTTCCATTTGCTTTACTTCTTCTTCTGTTACTCCTAGGTCCTCTGAAATAGATTTAATTTGATCATTATCTAGGTAACCCTCTTCATATTTCTTAAGTTGATTTCTAAGTCTTCGAAGATTAAAAAAAAGCTTTTTTTGAGCTGCTGTGGTACCTATTTTAACAAGAGACCAACTGTGTAAGACATACTCTTGAATAGATGCTCTAATCCACCATATAGCGTAAGTTGCTAATCTAAAACCCTTTTCAGGATCAAATTTTCTTATCGCTTGAATGAGACCCAAATTACCTTCAGAAATTAAATCAAATATAGGTAAACCGTATCCTTTGTAACCCATTGCTATTTTTGCAACTAGGCGTAAATGGCTAGTTACAAGCTTTTGAGCAGCTTTAGTATTTCCATTTTTAAGCCAATCTATGGCAAGTCTTTTTTCTTCTTCATCTGTCAAAACAGGAAATTGATTAATTTTCTTTAAATAAGGATAAACATCATTTTCAGAGGTAATTACAGGCAGTAAATTTTTATTTTCTATATTCATTTCAAATTAATATTTAAATCTTTCATGTCATTAGGCAAATCACAAGTAATTTTAATTTGTTTTTCTAATATTGGATGATTAAATTCTATTTTATATGAATGTAATGCTTGTCTTGGAAATAAAGAAACTAAATTTCTAAGACTTTCAGTCATATTGTTCAGACGAAATTTTTGCTCTTTATTGAAGCTATAATCTTTATCACCAATTATTGGAAGCCCTAAACTCAAGAGGTGAACTCTAATTTGATGGGTTCTACCTGTAACAATCTCACAATCTAAAAGACTTAAAGACCCATGAAATGTCCTGACATTTAAAACTTTAGTTATTGCATTTTTTCCAATATTTTCTGATACCTTAAATTTTGTTCTTTGAATTTTATTTCTTGATATATTTCTATTGATTTCAATATTGCTTTGGTTTAGTACACCATACGTAAAAGCTAGGTAATTTTTTTTAATACTTCTATTTTTAAACATATCCTTAAACATATTTTTAGAAATAATATTTTTGGTAATAATTATGATGCCACTAGTATCTTTATCTAAGCGATGAACAATACCTTCTTTAAAATTTTCGTCATCTTCAATTATAAATTGATTTTTTAGACTTTCTTGTAAGCTTGGACTTTCATCAAATTCATTTTTTTTATGTGTAAGAAGCCCAGAGGGTTTATTTAATATTGCTATATCATTGTCCTCGTATAATATTTCAATTCTAAAATCTTTATAGTTATATGAATTACTCATAAAAAATATGTTAAAAAAAAAACTTTTAATTAGTTTAGTTATTATTCAAGGCTTATTAATATTATCAGGAATAATAGCAATTATTTTTGGTGTTTTCTATAAAATGAACAATAACAACAACTCAACAATGATTATAAATAAAAATGTTGATTTGAATGACATTTTTTTAGTTAATGAAAATCAATATCAACAAAAATATATTTGGGATGATAAGGCAATAATTCGAATTATAGATATTAAAACAGACAAGGTTTTGAAAGAAATAGTAATTGAAAAAAATTAAATTTATCGTGATAGCTGGTTCATCAGGAGGTCATATCTTGCCGGCAATTAAATATCTTAATAGTTTAAGTAAAATAAGAGAACCAAATAAAATTCTTTTTATTTCAAACGAAATAGGAAAAAATTATATAGATAGAATTGAAAGCAAAATGATAAATAAATTTATTTTTAATACAAAAAATAAATTTGTTTATATTTTAAAGATATTATTAAATGTAACATCTTTATTTTTATTTAATAGAAATATAATATTATTAGGTTTTGGTGGTTTTATTACAACTCCAATTTTAATTATTGCAAAATTATTTAATATTTTTACTTTTTCTTCAAATAAAATTTATATACATGAACAAAATATTATTTATGGTTTAGCTAATAAATTAAATTATTTAATTGCTAAAAATGCTTTTATTTCATTTCCAAAACTTAATATGCGTAGTAAAGAAATATTTGTCGGTAATTTTTTCGTAGACAGAGAAAAGGTAATAGAAAAACTTGATAATAATTTTATTAATATTTTATTAATGGGAGGAAGTGCCGGATCAATAGATTTAAATAATAAAATGCTAAGCGAAATAATGATTTTAAATAAAACTCATTTAAATAAATTAAAATTCTATATTCAAATACCTAACCCTCAATTAGAAATAATAAAAAAAAAATACACAGATATTATAGATGATAGCCGATGCACTTTTTTTTCTTTTAAAAATAATCTCAATTTTGAAGAATACGATTTTATACTTTCTAGATCTGGATCTGGATCTATTAATGAAATTTTATATTTCACTAATAATGTTTATTTTATTCCACATTTGGTATCTAGGGATAAACATCAAAAATTTAATTTAAGTTATTTTTTATCTCATAATATGAGCTTAAAAAATTTTTTCATACCAAATAATAAAAAGCTTATAAGTCAATTTTATTTTAATTCTCTTATTAACCCTCATTCTATTGAAAAAATTATTTGTTTTACCACTAGATGAAATTCTCAGAATTAACAACTAGTAAAGTTCACATTATCGGAATTAATGGTATTGGCATGAGTGCTTTAGCTATTTATTTAAAAAAAAATAATATTAATGTTACTGGTAGTGATATTGCATTCAATGCCAACACAGTAAATTTAGAAAAAAACAAGATACCAGTTTATATTGGTCATAAAATATCAAATATTAAGAATAGAGATATAATATTTTATTCTTCAGCTATTAAAAACAATCCTGAAATCAAAGAAGCAAAAAAAAATAAAATACCTTGTTATAATAGATCCAAACTTCTTCAGCTTATATGTAAAGATAAGTTTACTATTTTAGTGTCTGGTTCACATGGAAAAACATCAACTACTTCTGTTTTAGGACATTTGTTAGTTTGTGCAGGTCTTAACCCAACTATCATTTCTGGAGGTATTATGCAAAATTTTGGACAAAATATATATCTTACCAATAGTAATTATGTAGTCGTAGAGGCTGATGAGAGTGATGGAACAGTATTTAAATTAAATCCTAAATATTTATTATTTTTAAATGTTGACAGGGAACACATTGATTTTTATAAATCTTACTCTAAGTTTAAATCTAAAATTAAAAATTATATTCTAGCTCAAAATAAAAAAAACATAAAAATTTTTATAAATAATGATGATTCTTTTCTATCTTCTTTAAAAAAATATTCAAATAACTTTAAAACTTTTGGTTCAAACACAAAAGCAAACTATAGTTATAAATTAATTAATTTAACTGATAAAAAATCTTCATTCGATTTCTTTAAAGGTAAAAAAATCTTGTCAAAGAGTTTATCTACAAATTTATTAGGTGAGCACAATGTACAAAATCTAACTGCAGTTCTATCTATTATAGATGATTTAGGATATGAGATTAAAAAATCTCATATCCTAAATTTTAAGGGAACCAAAAGAAGAATGAATATTTTAGGTAAATTAAAAAAAACTACATTTATCGATGACTATGCACATCATCCTACTGAAATTGAAAATTTAATTAAAATTTCATCATTGTATAAAAAGAAACTCATAACCTTAATAATTGAGCCTCATAGATACTCTAGGCTAAATGATTTATATGATGAATATCTGAGTGTATTAAAGAATGTTAATAATTTGATTATTTTTAAAACATATGAAGCAGGCGAAAGCTATAAACATGGTATGAAAAATTCTAAAAATTTGGTTAATGATTTGAATGTTTTAAATAATCAAAAAACTAAATATATTGATAATTATCAAGATTTATTTAATTTGTTAGATCAATCTTTATTAAATAAAAAGGAAAGTATAATTATTTCTGCTGGAGCCGGAGATATTTCAAATCAAATCCGTTTTTTTTATGACTCTAGAAAATAAAAATTTAATTACTAACTATCCATCAGCTAAATATTCTTGGTTAAAATCTGGTGGTAAAATTAGTTATCTCTATAAAATTTATAACCAAATTGATTTAAGTATTCTTTTTAGCAGAAATGATGTTAAAAAAAAATCATTATTTGTGGTTGGTAATCTTTCAAACACATTAATAAAAGATGAGGGTTTCAAAGGAATAGGTATAAAGCTTCAAGGCGATTTTACTAACATTCAAATAAATACTGATCATATGTTAGTTGGTGCAGCAGTTTTAGATAATTTCTTTTCAAAGTTTTGTTATCAAAAAGGAATTTCAGGTTATGAGTTTCTATATACAATTCCAGGTTCAATTGGAGGAAATATATTTATGAACGCTGGTTGTTATAATCAGGAAATAAAAGATAAATTGATAAGTGTCATTTACTTTGACATTAATGATAATAAAATTTATGAAAAAAACATAAGAGAATTAGAATTTGATTACCGAAAGGGCTTTCAAAAAAATAATACGATAATTTTATATGGAAAATTTCATATTTTTAATGGAGATAAGAATAATATAAAAAAATTAATGCAAGAATATGAGAATATTAGAAATCAAACTCAACCACTAAAAGTAAATTGCTGTGGCAGTATTTTTAAGAATCCAATAAATCAAAGTGCTTGGAAACTAATTCAGT
Source organism: uncultured Alphaproteobacteria bacterium (assembly GCA_902601865.1). Taxonomy (GTDB): domain Bacteria; phylum Pseudomonadota; class Alphaproteobacteria; order HIMB59; family HIMB59; genus HIMB59. The sequence goes on from CACKOX010000007.1 coordinate 55,506, forward strand.
CCTCAATAGATGAGAGCTTTTATAAGGGCCCTATAAAACTATCAAAAATTCACTCAAATTTTTTCGAAAATGACCCAAATATTAGCGCCAATAGTATAGATCTATTTATTTCCAAAATTCAAAAAAGAGTAAAAGATAAACATAAAATTATACTTCAAAAAGAATTAAGAATCATAGATTGATTGATAAAAAAATTAAATTACTAAAAATACTTGTAGTAGCGGGTGGATGGTCTGACGAAAGAGAGGTCTCTCTTATGTCTGGGAAAAATGTTTTTTCTTGTCTTGAAAAGAATAATTTTAAAGTAAAATTTTTAGATGTTAAAAAAAATAATATTGAACGAATTTTACAATATAAACCAGATATAATATTTAATTCTCTTCACGGTGAATTTGGTGAAGATGGAGGTATAAATTCGTTTGCCAAAAAAAATAATATTGCTATTACTCATTCTGGTGCCATTTCATCTGCATTATGTTTTAATAAACGCTTATTAAAAAATTATCTTAAAAAAAAAATTAATATTTTATCTCCTAAAGAGATTTTAAATAAAGAACAAATCAAATTTCCGGTCATATTAAAGCCAAATTGGGGAGGCTCCTCTAAAGGTATTAAATTTATAAAAAATAAAAACGAGCTTAAAAAATATATTAATAATCATTTAAATTTAATTGAAGAATTTGTTTATGGAAGGGAATTAACTGTAACTGTAATAGAAAATAATAATAAAATTCAGGCTCTTGGTGTCACAGAAATTGAATTTTATAATAAACATTACGACTATATTGCGAAATACACAAAAAATAAAAGTTTGCACTTTCTACCAGCCCGAATTTCTAAATTGCAGTATGATATTATAATGAAAATATCAAAAAAAATATTTCGTATTTGTAATTGCAAAGGAATAGCAAGATTAGATTTTATAATAAGTAATAAAACTAAAAAAATATATTTTTTAGAAATAAATACTCATCCAGGACTAACCAAAATATCACTTGCTCCAGAACAAGCTGATTACAAAAGAATTTCTTATTTATCTCTTTTAAAAAAAATAATTAATTCATCTTAATGTTTCTGAAATATAAAGTAGCCACAACATATCTTGTATCAATATTATTTCTAATATTATTTTTTTATTTTTCGATAAACTATTTAATTAAAAAACCTTTTGAAATAATTAATTTTATTGACTCTGACATACATGAGGATTTTGAAATTGATATAACTAAAAATTTAGATGATATAAATAATTATTTAAAAGAATATTCATTTATAGAAAGCCACTTACTTAAGCGTAAAAATAATGAAATTAATATTGAAATAAGTCTTAAGAAATCTTTTGCAATTAATAATTTTACTAAAGAGGTAATATTTTATGATAACACAATTGCCCCATTGAATTATTTCAAAAAAAGTTATCTAGATGAAATCAATCTAACTGATATTTCTAAAAATAGTATTCACATAAATAATTACTTATATGAAAATTATCAAGCATTGTCTCATCTATTTAATATTGATCAAATAGAGTATATTGATGAAAGGAGATACAATTTAGTTTTAAGTAATGGTAAATTAGTTATGCTTCCTAAGATGATTGATTCCAAATTGCTCTATTTTATTAAAAACAATATTGATTTAATTGATAAAAGTACAAATTATGACCACTTTTTGGATTTGAGAAATTTTCATAACAAAACGATAAGATTAAAATAATTGGATAGTTACAAAACAATAATAGAGATTGGATCTTTTTCTATAAAAACAATTATTTACTCTGAATTTAATGAAGAGTGTAAAATTGTAGGCACTGGTAAGTCTAAAACTCAAGGTTATACAGGTAATGAAATTGAGAATATTGACGATTTTATAGATTGTATAAAAAATTCTATTGTTCAGGCAGAAAAACAAGCAAACAATATTATTAAAGATGCCTACTTATTAATTACAAATCAAAGTATAAATATAAAAAAAATTAAAAAAGATTTGATACTTAATGGAGCTATAATAGAAAAAAATGACATTAGAAAAATATCAAAAATAAATATACCTAAAAACGATCAGTTCTATCAAAATTTATATACATCACATTTTTTAATTGATGATAATTTAGTTACTGATAACCCAATAGGTTTAAATTCACAAAAGTTATCAATAATTTCACTCCTTTCTTTAATACAGAATAAGCAAATTAATCTTTTGAATAATATTTTCCAAAAACTTCAAATTAAAATTATAAATTATTTAGATTCTACGACATCTTATTTTTTTTATTTAAAAAACAAGAAAATAATTAAATCTAATGTAATCCTAATAGATTTTGGATTTAACCATACAAATATAATTATGATAAAAAATAAACAATTGTCTTTTGTAAAAAAATACCTTATGGCTGTAAACTTATTTCTGACGATTTAGTAAAAATGTTGAATATTAGTTTTGATTTTGCGGAAAAGTTAAAAATTTCAACTATAGACCTTATGGACACTAGAAATTCATCAATTGAAATACCTGTCTGGGAAGAATTTGGTAACAATGTCAAAAATAAAATTGAACATAATTACATCAAGAATATTGTACTATCTCGTTTAGATGAAATCTTTAGATTAGTCATGGAAGTTTTACCAAAAGACAAAAATTTTTATTCTTATTTATTTACAGGTGGTGGTTCAAAAATTAAGAATTTTGGTAACTATTTTCGCTCAAGATATGGCCATGATATTCAGTTTCTAGAGCCGCCAAAATATTGTGGTATCCCAAAAGTTCTAAATGATGCCAGTATTATGTCGCTTTATTCAAGTTTTTATATTTTAACAAATAAAAGTTCAAAAAATGCTGATTATATTAAAAAAATTGATTCATTTTCAAACAAAATATGGTACAAAAGATTCGTAGACCTACTATAGGTTGATTTGCGGGGAAAAAAATGACACTAGATATAGAACCAGTAGTTGATCAAAAAAACTTAAAACCATCTCTAACAGTAATGGGTGTTGGCGGCGCAGGCAGTAACGCTATAAATAACATGATTCAATCGAATTTAAATAATGTTGATTTTATTGTGGCTAATACAGATGCCCAAGCTCTTGAAAACTCTCTTTGTTATAATCGCATCCAATTAGGCTTAGAAAAAACTAAAGGCTTAGGTGCAGGCGCAGATCCAATTATTGGAAAAGATGCGGCAGAAGAAAGTATAGATTTAATATCAGAAGAATTAAGAAATACTAATATGTTATTTTTAACAGCTGGTTTGGGTGGTGGTACAGGAACAGGCGCCTT
>CACKOX010000008.1 GCA_902601865.1 uncultured Alphaproteobacteria bacterium
TTACATGGATCTAAAACTTCAGTGGCAATTTTTCCAGCTTCTTCTAAAACTGCCTCAACCAAGTCATCTGAAAATTCTTTGTAATCATCAACTTCTGATAATTTTTTTAAATCAATTATATTTTTGATTACAAAATTTAAATCTTTTATAGGTGCTTCATACATTTTTAGAAATACACTCTACTCAGATTTCTTCCTAAAGAAATAAGTATTTCGTGTTCATTAGTCTCAGTATCATATGCAATTTTCTCATATGATTGATTTATTCCGATTATTTCAACCGGCTTGCCCAAGTATAGTTTTTTCATGGGCACTTTGGAGACATCAATAGTTATAAGATCCATTGACACCCTTCCTAAAACATTACAAGGAATTCCATCGATGAATACTTTACCTCTATTACTTCCACTTCTCAAATATCCATCGGAGTAACCAAAATCAATAGTTGCAATCTTTATTTTTTTATTTGTTTTGAATGTTTGGCTATATCCAATTGTTTGAGATTTTTTTAAATCAGTTACTTGAAGGATCGGAGCATAGATACTCATAACTTGTTTAAGTTTATAATTTTTTTTATTAAAAGGATTAATCCCATAAAGACTTTTACCAGGTCTTACAAAATCTAAGTGATATTTTCTGTTTAAAAATATCCCAGCTGAATTGGCAATACTAAGTGGCTTATTAAATATCCTTTTAAATTGCAAAAGGTTTTTTAATTGATTGTTACACTCGTTTTTATTTAGGTCATCTGCAGACGAAAAATGTGACATAACAAATTTTATTCTTTTAAAGTCAATATTATTTATATTTTCCTCTAAATTTTTAATTTGAAATCCTAATCTATTCATTCCGGTATCAATATGTAATACGTAATTTAATTTTTTCGATGATGTTTCAATAATATCTAATTGTTCAGGGCTATTGATTATTGGTATTATTTTTTTACTTTCTATCTCTTTGACATCATTTTTTTTAATAATGCCTGACAGTAGATAAATATTAATATTTTTATGATTTTCCCTGAGTCTTAAAGCATCGTCTAATCTAGCTACATAAAAATCATTACAATTACTCGTTTTTAAAATCTTACAACATTCTAATAAGCCATGACCATAGCCATCACCCTTGATAACACTTATAACTTTGGATTTTCTTACATGTCTTTGAATTAGCTTGTAATTATAAGAGAGATTATCTTTGTTAATAAAAATAGATTTTTTGTTAATTTTACTGTCAATTTGGGACAAATTGTGTTTCATAATCTGAAAAAATATACTTCAACCTTTATGGCAATTACCTTATATTAGCTACACTATTATAATAGATAAAGGAGGAATAAATGAAAAAATTTATTTCATTATTTTATGCTCTAGTCTTATTTGCTGGCTTAACTACTGTAGCCAAAGCAGCAGATCCGATTAGAATTCCAGTTTTAAACTGGTCTAGCCAAATCGTTATGGCAAATGTTATGAAACAATCTTTTGAAGAGCTTGGTTATGATGTTGAGCTAGTTCCTGCAGAGTCAGCAACTAGATACGAAGCTGTAAGAGTTGGAGAATTACACGTTGCTCATGAAACATGGCAGTCAACAATGGCGAAACCCTTTTACGAAGCAATGGACAAAGGTGGCCTAATTGATGCTGGTTCACACGCAGCTCCTACACTTGAAGATATGGGTGTACCTCAATGGGTTATAGATGAAAATCTTTGCCCAGGTCTTCCAAGTTGGGAAGCATTAAAATCTCCAGAATGCCAAGCTAACTTTGCAACACCTGACTCTGACGGAAAAGGAAGATGGTTAGAAGGCCCTTATGAGTGGCACACAGATGTTATGCCTAACAGACTTAAAGGTCTTGGCTTAGATGATCAGTGGATGGTTAAATTTGCAGGTAGTGCAGATGCACTATGGGCAGAATTAGCTGCAGCAAAAAAAGAAGGTAGAGGAACTGTGATCTTTAACTGGACACCAAACTTTACAGATGCTGAAGGATTTGTATTTATTGAGTTCCCACCATTCTACCAAGGTTGTAGAATTGAAGATGGTGGTTCTGTTGAAACAACTGGTTGTGGTTCCCCAATTGGTTGGTTAAAAAAAGCAGCTCATATCAAATTCCCAATTACTCATACATCTGCATATAAATTCTACACAAAAATGGAATTTACATCAGGTAATATTGGTGAAATGGCTAACTATGTTGACAATGGTGGTATGACTCACGCTGAGGCAGCTACTGCTTATATTGCTAATAACAGAGATCAAATCGATCTCTTTATGAATTAATATAAAATCATTTATAAACCCTCCCCTTTAAAAGGGAGGGTTTAATCATAAATTTTTGATAGGTAATTTATGTCACCCACAATAAGCTGTAATTCTGTTTATAAAATTTTTGGCAACAATGCCAACAAACTACTTGTTGACTCTAATGGCTCAGTTGATGCAAAGAAATTTCAAGAGGCTGGGTGTATAGTTGGAGTTAATAATGCTTCTTTTGATGTAGACAAAGGAGAAATGTTAGTGGTTATGGGTTTATCTGGCTCAGGTAAATCAACGCTTTTAAGATGTATTTCAAGGTTAACTGATGCCACTGCAGGAAAAATATTAATTGATGGCGAAGACATATGTTTAATGAACAATAAACAATTAGTGGAGTTAAGAAGAGAAAAAATGGGGATGGTATTTCAAAACTTTGCTTTACTTCCTCATAAAACAGTTATCGAAAATATTGCTTTCCCTCTTCAGGTTAAAGGAATTAGTACAGAAAATAGTATGTATAAGGCTCTAGAGATGGTCGAACTAGTAGGGCTTAAAGGAAGAGAGAATTATTTTCCAAGAGAATTATCAGGTGGTCAACAACAAAGAGTTGGCATAGCTAGATCCTTAGCTGTAGAACCTGATATATGGTTTTTAGACGAACCTTTTTCAGCCCTAGATCCGTTGATTAGAAAAGAAATGCAGGATGAATTCTTAAGACTCCAAGGAGTATTAAATAAGACAATTATGTTTGTCACTCATGACTTTGATGAAGCTTTAAGATTAGCTGATAGGATTGCTATTATGAAAGATGGCATAATAGAACAACTTGATACCCCAGGTAATATTGTATTAAACCCAGCAACAGATTATGTCAAAAAATTTACTGAAGATGTCCCAAGAGAAAAAGTTCTAAAAATTGAATCTATAATGGACCCACAAGATCCTAATGGTTCAAGCTCTATAGCTGTCTCTAAAGATGATATAATTGAGAAAGTTGCTGAACAAATTTTAAATAGTAAAGAAATAATTAATGTTACTAATCCTAAAGATAATTCAGTTGTAGGATCAATCAACCCCGCAAAGGTTATAAAAGTTTTATTTGGTGGATAAGAATTATATTGAAATTATAAAAAACTCTAAGCCAGCTCAATTTGGCTTACTTTTAATTCTTTTTCTAATTCTTTATAATTTTATACCTCAAAACGATAGTAATTATTTGTGGAGATTACCCTCGTTACTAAAAGGCATACCGCTTTGGATTAATAATGTTATTTTTAATGCTCTATACGAATGGTTTCCTCTTAAGGTATGGGATCCAGTTTTCGAAATGTATGAGGAAAAAGCTGCTTTTAGAGAGTTTACAAAGGCAGTTTCTCAGGGACTTCTATTTTTAATCACTTTTGTAAGAGAAATTATTTTAGGTGGAGACAAAATTATCGATGTGTTTGTCAGTGACTCTTGGTTGAAAGAAAATGATTGGTTAACTTGGCCTGCACTTCCTTGGACAGCTACTACTGTTGGTGCTTTTTTATTAGGATACAAGCTAAATGGACTAAGGCTCGGGCTTCTTGGAGGAATAGGAGCGCTTTATGTTTCTGTATTTGGTAACTATGTCCCCTCTATTCAAACGTTATCATTTGTTCTTATAACAACGCCTATTTGTTTTGTTTTAGGACTTTCATTTGGTATCTGGGGTTACTTAGATAAAAAAGTAGAGACTGCTCTTCAACCAGTGCTGAATGTAATGCAGACTATGCCTCAATTTGCTTATTTGGTCCCAATAATTGCATTATTTGGTCTTGGCGATCATGCCGGATCTATTGCTACAATTATTATCGCTACTCCACCCATGATCAGAAACACGATATTGGGTTTAAAACGAATTTCACCCGAAGTTGTTGAAGCTGGACTAATGAGTGGATGTACAAAATCCCAACTGCTTTTTCAAGTTTTAATTCCAACTGCAAGAAGAGATATTTTAAATGGAGTAAACACTGTAATTATGCAATGCCTTGCAATGGTTGTGATTGCATCTTTTGTTGGTGCCAAAGGTTTAGGATTAAACTTAAAAATAGCCTTAAATAGTTTAAAGATTGGAAAAGCAGCTGAGGCTGGTTTATGTATTGTTATAATTGCTGTTATACTAGATAGATTTACTAAAGCATGGGCTAACAAACAAAAAGATTATTTTGCAAATTTAACATTTATTCAAAGGCATAAATTTTTAATTATTTTTGCATTTTCAGTCCTAATATTTTCAATAGTCGCTTTCATTGCTAATGGATATTTTGATAAAATTAATTATCTTTATATTATCCCAATAGAAAAGGGATTAACTATTGCTCATTATATAGATGGTGCTGTTGACTGGGTCTGGGAAACATTTTTTTATTCACTTAATTCTTTTAATAAATTTTTATTAACTCAGGTTTTGGGTCCAATGAAACATGCTTACTTGGGCATGCCAGTAGTTGCAACTTTTACATTAGCTATGGGTGCCGCTTATATTGTTGGTAATATTAGAACAGCTTTAATTGTTGGTGGTATGCTTTTATTTATTGCATTGTCAGAGTATTGGGACAGAGCTTTAATCACAATGTATATGGGCTCATTTGCTGTCATTATGGCTTCATTAAATGGAATAATATTAGGTTCTATTTTTGGCAGAACTGAGAGAGGTTCCCAAATACTTCTATCAATTTGTGATTTCTTTGAGACATTCCCTTCATTTGTTTATTTAATTCCCGTGATATTTTTATTTAATATTACAGACACATCCGTTCTCATTGCAGCTATTGTTTATGCTACTGTTCCAGCAACTAGGTATACTGTTTGGGGGATGAAGAGTGTCCCTCTCTCTTTACATGAAGCGGGCACTATGTCAGGTGTTTCACCTCTTCAAAGATGGACAAATATAGAAATACCGATTGCATTCCCAACAGTAATGCTTGGTGTTAATCAAACAGTAGTTTTTTCACTCCAAATGGTCATTCTTGGAGCATTGATCGGAACAGAGGATCTTGGCCAAATTATTTTTGGAGCTCTATCAAGAACTAAAGATGGAGCGGGCGTGGCTCTCACATTAGGTGTATTTGTATCTCTCATAGCTATATCTGTTGATGTTATTGTAAGAAATTGGGCAGAGGAAAGAAAAAAAGCTCTAGGTCTTAACTAAATTATGATTATACCCAGAATTACAAACCCTTATGAGCCAGGACTACCTGCACTGGGAGATGATCTTGAAAATTATTTAGTAACAGGCGGGGGTTCAATAACTCTAAAATTAGAGCCCGATGATAAAATTAAAATTATTAATTTAGAGGGCCAACAACAGGCTGAGTTAGTATGCTTTAGTTCAAAAAAATTATGTGACTTATCTCCACTTAGTTTAAAACATGAACATCAAGGAGATTTAACAAAAAAAATTTTAGTTAGTGAGGATGAGTCAGCTAAAATAGCAAGAACAAAATTAAAAAAACTTGGATATGAAGTAGAGTCTATTAATAAATCAATTTTAGTTTTCTCTAATAACTGTTTAGCAAATTCTATTGAAGAATTTACTTCCAATGACTCTGCTGTATGTATAATTTCAGCTCCAGGTGAGAGTGAAATAACTCATGGGAATTACCCCTCATCTGAACTTCGAGTAATTGTTCAAAGATCTAATAAGCGTCAGGAAGGAGAGTTTCTATTACCTGATCCTCTAATGGATCCAGTAGAGGAAATATTTGTAAAGCGCTACACAGCTATGTCTTATGAGGTTCAAGAGGGTGATTATATTCAGATCATTGATGTCTATGGGAGACAGTGCTCAGACTTTATGGCTTTCGATGCAAAAAAACTTCAAAAGGGCCACGAGCTTGCAATTGATACCACTAACAGTCGGTATTTAATGGGAAGTGCTTATCCTTTGCCAGGCCTTCACTCAAAATACTACGATGAAAATCAATTCCCAATGATTGAAGTTTATCGAGATACGGTTGGACGCCATGACACTTTTGGAACAGCGTGTACTTCAAAATTTTATGATGATTTAGGATATTTTGGCCATCCAAATTGTTCTGATAATTTTAATTATGTATTAGATAAATTTACTCTTAGAAAAAGATTAGGCTGGAATGCGATTAACCTTTTTTACAATACGGCAATTGATGCAAATAATGCTCTTATATTTGATGAACCTTGGTCCAGACCTGGTGATTATGTCTTGTTCAAGGCGCTAAAAAACCTTGTCTGTGTTTCATCAGCATGCCCAGATGACGTTGACGCAGCTAATGGATGGAATCCTACTGATATTTTTGTTAGAGTCTACAGACCCAATAAGCATTTTAGTAAAGGAGTTGCATATAGAATGAAAGCAGACTCAGAACCAAAATTAACTAAAGAGACTGGTTTTCACCCAAGAGTTTCTAATTTAACTGAAAATATAATTGAATATAAGGGTTTCTGGTTAGCTTCAAATTATAACAATCATGGAGCCCTTCAAGAATATGAGGCTTGCAGAGAAAGAGCCATTATCATGGATTTATCTGCACTAAGAAAGTTTGAAGTAAGTGGGCCAGATGCAGAAGAATTACTCCAAAGAACTTGTACACGAAATATTAGGAAATTATCTGTAGGACAAGTTGTTTACACAGCGATGTGTTATGACCACGGTGGTATGTTGGATGATGGAACAGTTTTTAAAATGACAGATGATAATTTTAGATGGATCTGTGGAGATGAATATTGTGGAGAGTGGCTACGCTCTAAAGCCAAGGAATTTAATTTAAAAGTTTGGGTTAAGTCTTCCACTGACAATCTTCATAATGTCTCTGTTCAAGGTCCTAAAAGTAGAGAAATATTAAATAAAATAATTTGGACTCCTCCTCATCAGACCCCACTGAATGATTTAGAATGGTTTAGATTTACAATTGCTAGATTAAAAACTTTAGATGGTATACCTTTGATGGTTTCAAGAACTGGTTACACAGGGGAGCTTGGGTATGAAATTTTCTGTCATCCTAGTAAAGCGACAGAGGTTTGGGATGCAGTCATGGAGGCAGGAAAAGAATTTGATATAACACCAATGGGTTTAGATGCTCTCGACTTGGTCAGAGTGGAAGCAGGATTAATTTTTGCAAATTATGAATTCGATGACCAAACTGATCCCTTTGAAGCGGGAATAGGTTTTACTGTTCCCCTAAAGTCAAAAGAGGATGATTTTATAGGTAAAGAATCTTTGATTGAAAGAAAAGCTAACCCACAAAGAAAATTAGTGGGATTGGAAATTGAAGGAAATGAAATCTGTGGCCACGGTGATTGTGTTCATCCCTCAAATGATGGAAGAGAGCAAGTTGGCGTTATTACCAGTGGTATGAAATCACCGGTTTTAAATAAAAATATAGCCTTGTGTCGAATGAATATTAAATATTGTGAACTTGATACGGAAGTTGAAATTGGAAAGTTGGATGGACATCAAAAAAGAATAAAAGCTAAAGTTGTAAATTTTCCATTCTATGACCCGACTAAATCAAGAGTAAAATCTTAATTTTTAGTTTCATAAATAATGACTTCAGTTTTTTTAGATAAATCAGTATCTCTGCCTATAAGCATTAATAGATTTGATAAAGGGCCATATTTTGATTTTTATCATCAAAAAGGCAACACCTATGGTGTTTATGCTGATCGTTATTTTCCAATTTCTGTTGGAAATAATGTTGAATCAGCTTACTGGAGCCTTAGAAGAAAAGCTGTTATGTATGACGTTCCTGAAAAACCAATCCAAATTGAAGGACCACAAGCTCCAGAGTATTTAGATAAAATCTTCAGTCGAAAAATATCCGATATGAAAGTGGGTCGAGGAAAGTATGCAATTGCTTGCTATGAGAACGGAGGAATTTTTATTGACGGCGTTTTTTTTAGATTAGAAGAAAATAAATTTTGGTACGTCCAACCAGATGGCCATCTTCAAACATGGTTAAAAGCACACCAAGAAAACTATAATGTAAAAATTTCAGATCCAAATTCTAGAGTTATTCAAATTCAAGGACCAATATCTAAAGATATAATCATTCAATTAACTAATGGTTCAATAGATGACAACTTCAAGTATTATCATTCAGGTTATTTTAAAATAGCAAATCAGAGTGTCTATATTTCAAGAACAGGATGGACTTCAGAGTTGGGCTTTGAAATTTATACTCTAGGATCAGATACAAATTACAAAAAAATTTGGGACACTATTAATGAAATTGGTAAACCAATGGGTATGATTTTTGATGGATTAGAGTCCATGGATATTAGAAGAATAGAAGCTGGAATACTAGACAACAACACAGACTTTGATCAATCTATGAATCCTTACGATGCTGGTCTTGGTTCATTAGTAGATCTAAGCAAAGATAATTTTATTGGTAAAAAAGCACTAGAGTCTTTTGAAAAAAAAAATGAGAAAAAACTATATGGAATAACTTCTGAAAAACCAATCGTTCATCGATCAAATGTATATCTAACTCAAACTCAAAAAGTTGGCTATTTAAGTGCTTGTACTTGGTCACCCACTTTAAATAAATTTGTTGGTTATGTAAGATTTGATCACGCTAATAATTGGAAAGAACATGAAGTGAAGGTTGAAGATGTTAATGGTAATCTATTAGAGTGTGAAATAGTAGATTTACCTTTCTATGATAAAGAAAAATTAATTCCCAAGGGCTTAGATAAAAATATTCCCTAGTCTTTATTTTTATCCTTTCTAAAGAAGGGAATTAAAAAAACAAAGCACGCAACGAAGAAAAATAAACTACCAAACATCGCCCAAAAACTCCCAATACTGGAAATAATAAATCCAACTGCAGAAATTATAAACAAAATCCAACCAATAAAATTGAGGGTTTTATTGGACATTTGTTTAGTTATTTAGTCTTTAAGTATGTTTGCATAGAGTCGTCCATTGCCTCTAACCATGTGGTGTGGTGTGATGGCCCAACTGTTCCTGTGACGGGTGAGGGAAAGGATTTATCTCTATAAGTCAGAATATTTTCCTCCTTGTGATCCTCCCATTCATAAAAATTTTTGCGAATTAACTCAAAATCAATCTTGGGATAGTCAATAGATGAGCAAAGATCAACACAGTAATCTGTTTGAAAATCTATCATCTGATGGGCATCTTCTAATGCTTCCTCTTTACTAACCCAGTTATTAATATCCTTTTCCATTTCATCATTGGAAGGAAGCGAAATTTTATTCATGATGATATCTCTTACATACCAAGCTTGAGCGTCAAACATATTAAATGTATGAAATTGGTCCTGCATACCTAAATAAAACAAATTTGGATTATCTTGCCAAGCAACTCCTTTGTAAAGTTTTGGAGGGTATAATCTGTTATGAGTTTTTAATTTTAATTCTTCAGATAAAAAAGGAAAGTGATGAAGGTAACCAGTACACAAAATTAGAGCATCCATCTCTTGAATAGTTCCATCTTTAAATATTGCCTTATTGCCTTCGATCCTATCCATATAATGAACTTCCTTCATTCCCTCTGGCCAATGAAATCCCATAGGATTATTTCTATAACCAATGGTTACGGACTTAGCTCCATATTTATGACATTGTAAGGCAACATCCTCTGCAGAGTAACTACTACCCAACACTACAACGTTTTTATTTCGAAACTCTTCTGCATCTCTAAAATCATGTGAGTGCATTATTCTTCCAGGAAAAGAACTCATACCTTTATATTCAGGTATATAAGGAACTGAAAAGTGACCTGTAGCTACAACAACGTTATCAAAACTTTCAGTACTAATCTTATCTTCAACCTTATCCTTGTAAGAAACATTAAATACATCTCCATCACTGGTAACACTAGTGACAGTAGTATTAAACTTTACATTTTTTTTTAATTCTGATTTTTCTGCTCTACCAATTATATAATCTTTTAAAACTTCTCTTGGAGGGAAGGAGGGTATTGGCTTATTAAAATGCTCATCAAAAGAATAATCTGCAAACTCTAAGCACTCCTTTGGACCATTGGACCATAGATACCTGTACATACTATTAGGAATCGGATCACCAAATTCATCAGATCCTGTTCTCCAACTATAATTCCAAAGTCCACCCCAGTCTGACTGTTTATCAAATGCTACTACTTCCGGTATATCTTCACCTTTTTTTTTGGCTTGATATAAGGATCTAAGAAATGATAAACCACATGGACCGGTACCAATTAAAGCTACTTTTGTCATAATATTCTCCCCTGAATAGCCAATATATTAAATATAATAAATAAATTTCCAATCCATTTTTTAGTCATTAAGGTAACAGAATAAAGGATAAATAAAATATTGTTTCATATTATGGAACGTCATTATTGAAGCAATTAATTTATATATATATTTTCGAATAGGTAAATTTGAATCATGCAAAAATATTCTGTCTTCAGCTTAGTTAAAAACGCTTTCACTAATCACCAAGATTGGGAAGTAGCCTGGAAAGACCCTGAACCTAAAAAAGAGTATGATGTAATTATCATAGGTGGCGGTGGTCACGGTCTAGCAACAGCATACTATCTCGCAAAAGAGCACGGCATAACTAATGTTGCTATTTTAGAGAAAGGCTGGATAGGTGGAGGGAATGTTGGAAGAAATACAACGATTCTTCGATCGAATTACATGTTTGACTCAAATGCTCATTTTTATGAATTTGGAATGAAATTATGGGAAACGCTTAGTCAAGAACTGAATTATAATGTCATGTATTCACCAAGAGGAATTATTAATCTAGCTCACTCTGATGCACAAATGAATGCTTATGCAAGAAGAGGGAATTCAATGAGGCTGAATGGTATTGACGCAATTCTACTTGGTAGGGATGAAATTAAACAAATGATCCCATTTGCAGATTTTTCTGAAACTTGTCGTTTTCCAATACACGGTGGACTGATGCAACCTCGAGGGGGAACAGCAAGACACGACGCTGTTGCTTGGGGTTATGCAAGACAAGCGGACTCAATGGGTGTTGATATAATTCAAAATTGTGAAGTCACAGGCTTTGATGTTAATAACGGAAAAATTGAAGGCGTTCAAACATCAAGAGGAAGTATTAAAACAAAAAAAGTTGGACTATGTGTTGCAGGTAGTACAACTCTTCTTGCTGACATGTTAAATATGAGATTACCAATTGAAGCTCATGTTTTACAAGCTTGTGTCTCTGAACCAGTAAAACCATTACTACATCAAGTTGTAACTTTTGGAGCAGGACACTTTTATTGCAGTCAGTCTGACAAAGGTGAAATGGTTATGGGAGGCGACCTAGACGGTTATAATAGTTACGCCCAAAGAGGTAATATGCCTATGATACAGCACGTTCTCACAGGCGGATTAGCAGTATTCCCAAACTTTAGTAGACTAAAAATGCTTAGAACTTGGGGTGGAATTATGGATATGTCTATGGATGGCTCTCCTATAATAGATAAAACGCATATAGATGGTGTTTATCTAAATTGTGGCTGGTGCTACGGAGGGTTCAAAGCAACTCCTTGTTCAGGGTGGGTTTTTGCTCACACAATTGCCCAAGACAAGGTGCATGAATTAAATTCCGACTTCAATTTAGAACGTTTTCATACTGGTAAAATTATTGACGAAAAAGGTGTTGGCCCTAAGCCCTGGATCGGTTAATTAATGTTAGAAATAAAATGCCCCTATTGTGGCAAACGATCTCAAAATGAATTCTCTTATGGTGGTGACGCTACTGTCAAACGTCCTACGCTAGGTGAAGAAATCTCAACAGAAGATTGGGACAACTTTGTATATTTTAGAGACAACCCTAGAGGTAAACATACAGAACTATGGCATCATGTTTCTGGGTGTAGACAATGGTTCAAAGCTTCCAGAGACACTGCTACTCATGAAATTTTTGACACATGTAAAATGAACGAGGCTTTCAATGAGTAATGCTTATAGAACAAAAAATTCAACTGGCTTAATAAATAAAAATAAAAAAATTAATTTCTCTTTTAATGGTCACACTTATCATGGATACGAAGGAGACACTCTTGCATCTGCTTTAATATCAAATGGTATCCATTTAATTGGAAGAAGTTTTAAATATCATCGACCTAGAGGTTTTTTAGGAGTTGGAGTAGAGGAACCAAACGCAATGGTTCAATTACATGAAGGTAATAAGTCAGAACCCAATATTATGGCAACTGAAGTAGAACTTGTTGAAGGTCTTAAAGCCAAAAGTCAAAATTGTTGGCCGTCAGTTCAATTTGATATAGGGGAAGTGAATAATTTGCTTAATCGTTTTTTCCCAGCAGGTTTTTATTACAAAACCTTCATGTGGCCAAAGAGTTTCTGGATGAAAATATATGAACCTTTTATTAGAAAAGCTGCAGGGATGGGAGTGGCTCCACTTCAACCAGATCCCGATAGATATGAACATAATTACGAACACTGTGATGTTCTTATTGTTGGTTCCGGCCCCTCTGGTTTAGCCAGTGCATTAGCAGCTGCAAAAAATGGTGCCAGGGTCATTCTTGCTGAAGATAAAGCTAACTTCGGAGGATCACTTCTTACAGATGAAGTTACAATTGGAAATATGTCAGGTAAAGAATGGGCGAACGATACTGTAGCTCAATTAAAAAGCTTACCTAATGTAATAATGAAAAAAAGATCTCAGGTTTTTGGATACTATGATCATAATATGACTGTAATGATCGAAAGGGTTAGCGATCACCAAGAAAATCCATCTAAATATACCCCAAGACAAAGATTACATTATATTAGAGCAGGTGAGGTAATCGTATCAACGGGCTCTATAGAAAGACCAATTTCTTTTGGTAATAACGACAGACCTGGGATTTTGTTAGCTTCTGCAGCCAAAGAATATATGAAAGTTTACGAAACGTTGGTTGGTAAAAAACCTATTATTTTTACGAACAATGATACTGCTTATTCAACTGCCCTAGAATTTTTAAAAAACGACATTGTCCCAGTAATATTAGATACTAGAAATAATTCCAACGGCGAGTTGGTTAAGGAAGTTAAACAAAAAGGAATTAATATAAGATTTAACTCTGGTATTGCTGATACAAAAGGTCATTTAAAAATTAAATCTGCGGTCATTGGTGAATTAGATAAAGACAAAGAAAACTTCACTAGCTTGGAGAGTATAGACTGTGATTGTATTTGTATGTCTGGTGGTTGGACTCCAACAGTCCATTTATCATCTCAAGCTGGGAATAAATTAAAATTTAATGAAGAAATAGATGCTTTTGTTCCTGACAAAAAAAGACAAAGAGAAAGTGCAGTGGGAGCAGCTAATGGATCATTTACACTAAACCAATCTTTAGCTGAAGGTTTTCAAGTTGGATTTGATCTATCAAATAAGTTTACAGATAATAACATTGAAACTAACACACCAAATTCAAAAGAACCAAAATACGAAAAACATGAAAGATTATGGTGTATGCCTTTACCACAGGGTAAAAAACCAAAACGTTTCATCGATTTTCAAAATGATGTTGCTGTGTCCGATGTTGAATTAGCTATCAGAGAAGGCTTTAGATCTATTGAACACGTCAAAAGATATACAACTTTAGGAATGGCTGGAGATCAAGGTAAAACCAGTAATCTTAACGGTCTTCAGTATGTCTCAAATATTGAAAAGAAAATTGTCCCTGAGGTTGGTCATACAACATTTCGACCACCCTACACTCCAGTAACTATTGGAGCAATTGTAGGCAGAGAAGTTGGCAACCATTACTTACCAACTAGGAAATCTCCAATTCATAATTGGCATGAAGAAAATAATGCTGTTTTTGTTGCAGCAGGGTTATGGCAAAGACCTAGATATTATCCTAAAGAGTCAGAGAACATGAATGATGCAGTTAATAGGGAAGCTGCAAATGTAAGAAAAAATGTTGGAATATGTGATGTAACAACTCTTGGAAAAATAGATATCAAAGGCCCAGATGCTCCTGAGTTTTTAAACAGAGTTTACACAAATGCTTGGTTAAAATTACCTGTAGGTAAAGCTAGATACGGTGTGATGCTTAGAGAAGACGGCATGGTTTTTGATGATGGAACTACTTCAAGACTATCAGAAAATCATTTTCATATGACGACTACCACAGCACAAGCAGCGAATGTTCTCTCTCACTTAGAATATTATCTCCAAGTGGTCTGGCCTGAATTAGATGTTAATGTTTTATCAACAACTGAGCAGTGGTCAGGTATCGCTGTTGCGGGACCAAAGTCCAGAGAACTGTTATCAAAATTATTTCCCAATATAGATTTATCTAATGAAGGATTGCCTTTTATGGGATTAGTTGACACCAACATTGATGGTATTTTTACTAGAATCTATCGAATATCTTTCTCCGGAGAGTTAGCTTATGAAGTAAACGTTGAGTCTAATTTTGGTCTTCATATGTGGAAGAAGATTATGGATGAGGGTAAAGCTTTTAATATAGAGCCTTATGGTACAGAAGCACTGTCCACACTTAGAATTGAAATGGGTCACGTTGCTGGTGCTGAGTTAGATGGAAGAGCAGTTCCTTTTGACGTGGGTTTAAATGGAATGGTAAGTAAGAAAAAAGATTTCATTGGTAAAAGGTCTCTATCTAAAGAAGCGTTCACATCAGAAGACAGACAAACTATTGTTGGATTAGTTCCACTTGATAAAAGAACTAAAATTCCTGAAGGTTCTCATATCGTTGAAAATGATAAAGTAGCGTCTCCTGTACCAAAACTTGGTCATGTATCCTCATCTTGTTGGAGTGTGGAATATAATAACCCATTTTCTATAGCAATAATAAAAGATGGAAAAAATAAAATAGGAAAAAATCTTTTTGCTGTATCCCCTTTAAAAGATATTTCAATTCCAGTTGAGGTTGTTTCTTCTCATTACGTTGATCCAGATGGCGAGAGAGTTAGATCTTAATATGCCTGTTATTGAGAATATTTCACCTCTTCACTTTGATCATAAACTTGGTTTTTATGGAGACTATGAAAATAAAGATGACATACTTAAATTAACTGAAGTAAAAGAATTATCTATTTTTCAAATTGCTAAATTTAAAAAAAGTAGCGTTGATATAAATCAAATAATTTTTAATAATTTAAAATTACCAACTAAAAGCTTAACAGTTACTTCAGATAATATTGCTAGGATTTTATGGCTAGGTCCTGATACATGGTTGATAGTATCTAGAGATAAAAAACTCATTGAGGATATTCATAATATTTTTAATGAAAATGATTTTGCTGTTACTGACATCTCTCAATCAAGAGCAGTCATTGAAATCAGTGGCTCAAAGTCAAAGGACGTATTAAAGAAAGGTTCACCGTTAAACTTCAACAACGATATGTTTAAACCGAATAATTGTGCTAACACAACTTATAATGGAATTAATATTATTATTGATTTTATTAGTGAAAAACCAGACTGCTTTAATCTTTTTGCCCTCAGAAGTTTTGGAGGCTCTTTTTATCATAGTATAACTGACTCATGTTTAGAGTATGGTTATGAAGCCATATAACAAAGATGTGTGGAATAGTCGGTCTTTACCTAAAGAATAAAAAATACAACAAAGATCTTGGTAAATTTTTAACCGGAATGATGAATAATATGTCTACTCGAGGACCTGACAGTGCAGGTTTTGCAATCTACTCAACTGAAAGAAAAAAGAAATACAAATATTCTATTTGCTATAACAAAAACAATATTAAAGAAATTAAAAAAAATCTTAGTAAAGAAATTAAAGATGCAAAAATAAAAATAATATCTGATCATTTTGTCTTAGAGACATTATTAAAACCTGTAAAAGTAATAAGTATTATCAAGAGTTATAATAATTTAAATTTAGTTGGCTATGGAAGTTCAATAGAAATATTTAAACAGGTTGGAAATCCAAGAGATGTTGTAAATAATTTTTCACTTAAAAATTTTTCTGGCACTCATGCTATTGGGCATACAAGAATGGCTACAGAAAGTGCAATTACAACAGATGGATCACATCCTTATTCAACAGGAGAGGATGAGTGCCTAGTTCACAACGGCTCACTGTCAAATCATAACAATTTAAGAAGAACACTAAAAAAAAAGGGAATAGAAATTAAATCTCAAAACGACACAGAGGTAGCTGCTGGTTATATTTCAAATGGTTTATCAAATAAGAAATCTTTAAAAGAGACATTAATTGATGGATTAAAAGACTTAGATGGTTTTTACACTTTTATTTCTGGTACCAAAAATGGTTTAGCAATAGTAAGAGATGAAATTGCTTGTAAGCCTGCTGTTGTGGCAGAAACAAAGGATTACGTTGCTATAGCTTCAGAGTTTCAAGCCATGGCTCATTTACCTAATGTTAATAAAGCAAAAATTTTTGAACCTGAACCTGGTTTAGTATATAGCTGGGGAAAATGATTAAATTAAATCTTAAAAAAGACTCTTTGAGAAAAGTTAACGAGTTACTTCAAAATCTTGACCAAAAATCAAATGATAGAAGTTTCAAAATAATCAATCCAGATGGTAATCACGCTATTTGTGCAGGTTTAAAAGATGAAATGGATGTAACCATTGAAGGTCATGTTGGTTATTACTGTGCAGGGATGAATATGAAAGCCGATGTGACAGTTAACGGTAATGTAGGAACAGGCGTAGCTGAGAATATGATGTCGGGATCTGTCCACGTAAAAGGTAATGCTTCTCAGTCGGCTGGTGCTACTGCCCATGGCGGAACATTAATTGTTGATGGAGATACAAGCTCTCGTTGTGGAATTTCTATGAAGGGTATAGATATTATTGTAAAAGGATCAGTTGGTCATATGTCTGCATTTATGGCACAGTCAGGGAACTTAGTAATTTGTGGAGATGCTGGTGATGCGTTAGGCGATAGTATTTATGAAGCAAAAATTTTTATTAAAGGAGAACCTAAATCCTTAGGAGCTGATTGTGAAAAAAAAAATATGAATAAAAAAGATCAAGACCTTCTAAAATCTCTATTGAAAAAAGCAAGTATTGATGAAAATCAATTAACACATTTTAAAATGTATGGCTCAGCAAGAAAGCTTTATAATTTTAATATAGATAATGTATCGGAGTATTAATGTCTGAAAAATTTAAAACCGTTCCCAGAAAATCATGGACCTTTGATGATTACACGAACTCAGAAATAAGAAGAGCAGCAGAAACTGGAATTTATGACATACGAGGAGGTGGTTCCAAAAAAAGACTACCTCATTTTGATGATTTATTATTTTTAGGAGCGTCTATGTCTAGATACCCACTCGAGGGTTATAGAGAGAAATGTTCAACAAACGTTACTCTAGGGACTAGACATGCAAAAAAACCATTAGAGCTTGATATCCCTATAACGATCGCAGGTATGAGCTTTGGAGCTTTATCTGGTCCTGCAAAAGAAGCACTTGGTAGAGGCGCTAGTATTTCAGGTACCTCAACTACGACAGGTGATGGGGGGATGACCCCAGAAGAAAGAGGACAATCTAAACATTTAGTCTACCAATTACTTCCATCAAGATATGGAATGAATCCAGAAGATTTAAGAAAAGCAGATGCTATAGAGGTAGTGATTGGACAAGGTGCAAAACCTGGTGGTGGAGGAATGTTACTTGGTCAAAAAATTAGTGATCGGGTTGCTGAAATGCGTACTCTTCCAAAGGGAATTGATCAAAGATCCGCATGCCGTCACCCAGATTGGACAGGCCCTGATGATTTAGAAATTAAAATTCTTGAGATAAGAGAAATTACTGGTTGGAAGGTTCCTATTTTTGTTAAACTTGCAGGAGCTAGACCATACTATGATACAGCACTTGCTGTAAAAGCTGGAGCAGATGTTGTTGTTCTAGATGGAATGCAGGGTGGAACTGCTGCAACACAAGAAGTTTTCATTGAAAATGTTGGTCAACCCACTTTAGCATGTATTAGGCCTGCTGTTGATGCACTTTTAGATTTAGATATGCATAGAAAAGTTCAGTTAATAGTATCAGGTGGCATTAGAAATGGCGCAGATGTTGCGAAGGCTATGGCCCTAGGCGCTGATGCTGTTTCAATTGGTTCATCTGCTTTAATAGCACTTGGAGATAATGATCCAAAATGGGAGAGTGACTACAAAAAATTAGGTACAACTGCTGGTGCTTATGATGACTGGCACGAAGGAAAAGACCCTTCTGGAATTAATACCCAAGATCCTAAATTAATGAAAAGATTAGACCCTGTTAAAGCGGGTAAACGCCTATCAAATTATTTGAAGGTAATGACACTAGAAGCCCAAACAATTGCAAGAGCTTGTGGTAAAAACAGCTTACATAATTTAGAACCAGAAGACTTGTGTGCTCTAACTGTCGAGGCTGCCGCAATGGCTAGAGTGCCATTAGCTGGTACCGGATGGATCCCAGGATCAAATTTTTAAATAATTTACTTATTCAAAAAAATGCACAACATGCAGATTTTATATACCTAGCCATAGAAAAAATAACTACCAAATAGAGAAAATTATGTTGTGATAATGTAACAGTAGTGTTATTTTATTGTTTCATAATTTGAAACAAGGAGAAACTTTAAATGGGGCAGGATTTAAAGTACATAAATAAATCTTTAGAAAAATCTTTCAAAATCTTAGAGATACTTTCTAAATCAATTTTTCCCCTTAAAGCTTCTAATATTTCTCGCAAGGCGGCTCTCTCACGAACGACAACTTTTAGATTACTATCTGTTCTCAGTGATCTTGGGTACATTCATAAAAATCTAAGTTCGAATACCTATACAATGGGACACAAGGCGTTTCAATTTGGTGAAACTTCTGATTATCTTCAGTCAATTTCAGAAACATCAAAGGAGATTTTAAAAGATATATCAAGTCAAACAAATTTGATTACATACTTAGCCATGTTAGAGGGATCACAAATTGTTCACTCAGATAAAATTTCAAATAACACAGATGATGCAACAATAAGAACTTTTAGAATGAGGTTAGATGCACATTGTTGTGCTCTAGGAAAAGTAATGCTTGCTTATAGACCTGAAAACGAAATTTCAACAATCTATAGAAGTTATAATTTTTACCCTCATACAAATAATACAATAATCAATTTAAATGATTTAAAAAAACAACTAACAAAGATTAGAGGTAGTGGTTATGCCTTAAATCATGGTGAGGCTTTTGAAAATTCTTATGGTATTGGTGTAGCAATTTTAGATAAAGATAAAAGATCCTTTGCTGGAATCGCTTTATCTGGAAGTAAAAATATTCTTAATCCAAAAACAATGGATAATTACATTAATTTGTTGCAAGACGCTTCTATTAAAATTTCTAGATTAATTGTTGATAATTAAGCCTTTTCTTATGAAATTTTGTTTCATAATTTGAAACAAAATGTGTTTTTTTTTGCTATCTAAATTCAAAATACAATTAGTCTTGGAGGATTAAATTAAAATGAGTCTACCGTCTAAATGTGAATATTTAATAATCGGTGCTGGAATACACGGCTTAAGTACAGCTTGGCATTTATGTAAAAAGTTATCTAGTAAAGGACAATTAAAAGAAAATTCAGTAGTTGTTATTGAAAAAACAAAGGTTGCAAATGGTGCGAGTGGTGTAGCATGTGGAATTGTAAGAAATAACTACTATCAACCTGCAATGAGAAGTTTAATGGCTCACTCTGTAGATGTATGGAATGAAAATGCTGAGGCATTAACATATAAACCAGTTGGTTACATGCAAATCAATTCACAATTAATGCATGAAGGCATGTCAGAAGTTTATCACCAACAAAAAGAAATTGGCTTTGACTCAGAATTTATTGAAGGCGCCAGTGACTGCGAAAAGTACATGAAAGACATGCTTCCAGATTGGCAAGCTCAAGGAATAACTTCTGTCTTACATGAAAAAAAGACTGGCTACGGAGCCAACAGGGGAGCAATCGAAGGATTTCATAAATTAGCCATTTCATCTGGTGCAAAAGTAATTGAGGGTGTTGAAGCAAATAATCTAATCTCCTCAAACGGTAGTGGTGCTGTAACAGCAGTAGAAACATCTGAGGGAACAATTGAGTGCACACAACTAGTTGTCGCTGCTGGTCCTTGGGTTAGAAAGTTTTGGGAAATTTTAGAGTTACCAAATTCTGTAAAAATTAAAAAACCTGACGGATCTTTCACTGATGAAATACCTATGTGGTCATACATGGCTCTTGAAGAAGGTGAGCTTGAAGTTGATCCACGAAGTTATAAAACAGCAAAGGGAACTGAGTACCCTGTAATTCATGTTGATACTGAGTCAACGCTTGTCTCAAACAAAACAGGAGATGTTATTCATGAAAATGTAATGTGGGGTTTTTATTATAAACCAGATGTATACAGAAATGGTATTCAGGGAGGTTCATCTCCATATGATGTAACCAAACCCGCAAATGATATTAAACTTGATCCTTATGGACACGACTCTCTTGAATTTCAACCAAGAGCATCTTTTGAGGATAAATGGACTTCTGCTCTGGCTTTTTGTCAGAAGCAATTTGATGGATGTCACAGTAAATATAAAAGGCAAAATGCCGGCGGTATTGGGTGTGTGACTCCTGATCGTTTTCCTGTATTCGACCAATATAGAGAAAACGTGTATATTATAGCAGACGCAAACCACGGATATAAAATGGCTGGTGTTGGTGATTTAGTATCCGATGAATTGCTTGGAGGAAAGTCTGAAATTCTAGAACCTTTCAGATTTTCACGTTATGAAGAAGGGAAATTACATCCAGTTTCAAAGAGCCCATTCCCTTGGAGCTGATGTAGAGGAGGAATAAAATGACGGCATTAGAAACTTACGTTGCGGAAAAAGAAAGAAACGAAAACGTAAAAAAAGTAAGAAAAAAGATTGATGAACTTGGTATTGAATATATTTATTATCAGTTTATTTCAGTTACAGGTAGAATAGTCGGTAAAGGTTACCCTGCTGATCACTGGGAAACAGTTGCACAAAAAGGCTTCCAGTTAGTTTATGGATCAACCGCTAACTTATTTACAAATAGAAATGGTGATTACATTGGTTATGGACCAGAGGCCCACGAATTAGTCGGTATTCCAGATCCTGAAACCTTTGTTCAACTTCCTTGGGATAAAAGAATAGCTAGAGTTTTCTGTACTTGCTTTAGAAATAGAGAAGAAGTCGAAGACCCAGGTGGTTTTTTAACATCAGATTGTAGAGGAAATCTTAAAAGGCAGCATAAAGAATTTAAAGAAAAACATGGCTTAGAATTAAGAGCAGGTACTGAACCAGAAATGATGTGGTTAACCAAAAACGAAGATGGTACACCTACAGGCTCTGGTTTCTCAAAACCTTATTGTTATCACATTGATCAGTTTGAATCTTTAAGACCTGTTTATATGAAGGTTATAGAGTACTCTAGATTTATGGGTCTTGATATTATTCAAGGTGACCATGAGGATGCTCCAGGTCAGTTAGAATTAAACTTCAATTACGATGACGTATTAAGAAATGCAGATAGATTATCAACCTACAGACAGATTTGTGCTCAAGTTGCTAGAGAATTTAATTTAATAGCATGCTTCTTGTCAAAGCCATTTGTTGGCGTCTCAGCTTCTGGTTGTCACACTAATATTTCTCTTTGGAAAGAGGGAGAGGATCAACTCATTCCTTGTGGTAACGATACAAAAGCACTTCCTGGAATGGATCAAGTCTACCATCACAGAAGAGGTGGAGAGAACGTATTCATGCCAGATACTGATGACAGAAAAATCCCAGGTAAGGTTGGTCTTAACGCAATTGGGGGTGTTATGGAACACCTTCCTGCTCTGACTGCTCTTGGTTCTTCAACAGTAAACTCATATAGAAGACTATGGGACGCTGGTTTTTGGGCTCCTGTTTACGCTGACTGGGGTTACCAAAATAGAACTTGCGGCCTTAGAGTTTCTGCACCTGGAAGATTTGAGTACCGATCAGTTGACTCAGCTCACAACCCTTACTTAATGGGTTCTGGTTTATTAGCTGCCTTTGGTCATGGTATCGATGAGAAAATGGATCCAGGAAAACCAGAACAGCAAAATATGTATGAAGCAAACGCAGGAAAAGAAAAACTACCAATGACTCTTGGAGAGGCACTTGACAAATTAGATAAAGACAAACTAATCCAAGATGCACTACCGGGCGACATGTTAAGAGTATTCACTGAATATAAAAGAGATGAATGGGAAGAATTCCTAGCAACTCCAACTCAGTGGGACCTTGATAAATATTTGGATTGCCTACCATAAAGTAAATTATAAGGAGAAAAGTATGTGTGGAATAGCTGGAGTAATTAATAAAAAGAAAACAGTAAACGTTGGAGAGCAAATGGGCCTAATGTTACAAGGACTTAAACATAGAGGACCTGACTCAACTGGTTATGCTATGTATGGAACACCACTTAAAAAAGGTTTTGTTATGAGATTTAAAATATCTGAAAATGAAGCTGAAAAAGTTAATGCTAACGTTGACTCGCCTGTTGATTTGAAAAATAGAAAAAATGCTGTCGATGCTATTTTGAAAAAACATGGTGCAAAAGTAACTAAGCAAAGCTCCAGCACCCCATATGCTTTTCGATATATATTTGATTTCAAAGGAGACCTTACTGATTTAGCAACTGAAATTGAAACTGTTGAAAAAACTGAAATTTTATCCATTGGTAAAGGTCTTGAGTTAATTAAAGACTTGGGCGATGCAACCACTGTATCAAATCAATACGGTCTTGGAAAATTTATGGGTACACATGGTATTGGCCATACAAGAATGGCAACTGAGTCAGATGTCGATATAAAATCTGCCCATCCTTATTGGGCTTTTCCTTTTGAGGATGTCTCCGTAGTTCATAACGGTCAATTAACAAATTACTGGGGAAACAGAAGAGTTCTTGAGAGAAAAGGTTACCGTTTTAATTCAAATTGTGACTCAGAAATTATTGCAGTTTATATTGCTGACAAAATGGCTAACGGTGTTGACTTGGAAAAATCAATGCATGATAGTTTAGACGAACTTGATGGTGTTTTCACATATGTTGTTGCCACAAAAGATCAACTAGGAATGGCTAAAGACCATATGGCTGCAAAACCAATGGTGATCTATGAAAGTAAAGACATCGTAGCTTGTGCATCAGAGGAAGTTGCGATTAGAAATATCTTTCCTCACGAAATTAAAACTTATGACCCATATGAAGCGGAGGTGAAAGTATGGCAGGCTTAACAAAAAAAACATCAGCCTTTGATGACGAAAATTTATCAGGTAGATCCCAAAAACTTTTTTTTGAAGTTACCGAAGAAGAAAATTTCACTTATTATGGAAATCATGAAGTTGATTTTAATAAGAGAACTTCTATTGACTGTGAGGGAATTACAGCTCACGATCTAAATCAAAAAATTAGAGATGCTATAAAAAAAGGCTATGGTTCTATTGTTATCAAAAACCCTGGTGCCAAACACTCGCTAGGTGTTGGTATCCTTAATAAATTAAATTTAATATTCGAGGGAAGTCTAGGATACTTTGGTATTGGATGTATTGATGGACCAACTGTAAGGATTAACGGAAGAGTAGGATGGTCATGTGCTGAAAATATGATGTCTGGTAAAGTTGTCGTTGAAAATAATGCTGGCTCTTGCTTTGGAGCCGCCTTGAGAGGTGGAGACTTAATAGTAAAGGGCGATGCAGGTGCAAGAACAGGAATAGACATGAAGGGTGGTACCATACTTATTGGAGGAAATGCTGGTGCATATACAGGTTTTATGATGCAAAGAGGAAGAATTATTGTTTGCGGGAATGTTAACGCAAATATGGGTGACTCTATGTATGATGGAATTATTTTTGTTGGTGGAGAGCCTCACTCTTTAGGAACTGACTGTGTTCAAGGTGAATTGAACGAACATGAAGTCAGATGGCTTGAACAAAAAATTAAAAATGCTGAGATCGACTGCAAGGTCCCAGCTTCTAAGTTTAAAAAATACGTTGCAGGTAGAATGCTTTGGAATTATGACAATCTAGAGCCAGCAGAAAAGAAAGGAATATTAGGCTAATGGCAAAACGTAATACACAATTATTAGGACAAAACTCAATCTTTACCCCTGAGGTAATGGACGATATTCACATCAAATCACAACTAGGTCGTTATCGTATGCGTGGTATGGCCTTAATGAAAAAAATACCTCACTGGGATGATTTAGTATTTTTACCGGGGACATTAACACGATTTGTTATTGAGGGTTACAGAGAGAAATGTTTAACCGAGACTATAATAGGTCCTAGAGCAAAAAATCCTATCAAACTAGATATTCCCGTTTATATAACAAGTATGAGTTTTGGTGCTCTTTCTTATGAAGCAAAAACTGCCTTAGCTAGAGGATCATCAATGGCAGGAAGTGCTACATGTTCTGGAGAAGGTGGAATGATACCTGATGAAAGAAGATATTCTCACAAATGGTACTATCAATGTATTCAATCAAGATACGGTTTTAATCCGCATCATGCTCAACTAGCTGATGCTATTGAAGTTTTTATAGGACAAGGTCAAAAAGTTGGAATGGGCGGTCACTTAATGGGCCAAAAAGTTACAGACCAAGTTGCTGAAATGAGATCCTTACCCGCTGGTATTGACCAAAGATCTCCAGCTAGACATCCAGACTGGATGGGCCCAGATGACTTAGCTCTTAAAGTCCAAGAATTAAGAGAGTTAACTGATAATCAAGTCCCAATTCAATTGAAGTTAGGTGCATCAAGAGTTTATGACGATGTTAGAATGGCAGCAAAATGCGATCCTGACTCTATATTTTTAGACTCTATGGAAGGCTCTACAGCTGCTGGTCCACATATAGCTGCAGCAAACACAGGTATTCCAGGTATCGGTGCTATTAGGGAAGCAAGAAGAGCTCTAGATGACGTGGGCAAAACTGGTGAAATTTCACTTGTTTTCGCCGGAGGTATTAGAGATGGTGCTGATATGGCGAAAGCTTTGGCTTTAGGTGCTGATGCTATCGCTATCGGAACTGCTGGATTGGTTGCCTTAAACTGTAACAAAGATATCCCCGAAGCTGATTATGAAAAAGAAATGGGAGTAGAAGCAGGTTATTGTTACCACTGTCATACAGGTAGATGTCCTGTCGGCGTAGCTACTCAAGATCCTGTTTTAAGAAGCAGGTTAGATCCAACAGAAGCGGCAGAGAGAGTTTATAATTTATTAAGCACTATGACTCTTGAGTGTCAAATGCTTGCAAGAGCGTGCGGTAAAACAAATATTCACTCTCTTGAACCAGAAGATTTAGCTGCTCTAACAATGGAGTCATCTGCAATGGCTAAGGTGCCATTAGCTGGAACTGATTTAACTGTGGGTGTAGATAACTACCACTCTATTTAGGAGGTAAAAATGGTTAAAAAGAAAATTGTAAAAAAGAAAACTACAACAGCAAAATCAAAGAAAGCTGTTAAAAAATCTTCTAATCCTAAAGGCTACCAAGTTGTAGGTGGAGCTAAGTTAAAAGACAAAGAAATTAAAACATCTAGAGAAAAAATGATCGGTCAGCATATCGGTTATCGATATGATGTAAACCTAATACCTGACTACAAACATTTAACACCATTTCTTAAACAATACATTGAAATTATGGGGTGGGATGATTTGAATTGGTTAGAGGATATACATATGGGCTTTGAGGGAGATACTCCAGCTGTTTTTGATCGAAACGCTAATGCTTGGATAACTTTACCAAAAAAAATTAAGTTACCTAAAAACCAACAAGATAGAGATATGCTCGCAAGAGAATTACTTATTAAATTTCAAATGTCGCCTAACCATCCATTAGTACAGTTAAAAAGAACATACGCAAAAGGCGATAATTTCCAGTTAGTTGAATAAATATCATTAATTAAGAGGAGATTCCTTCTCCTCTTAATGAAATTTTAAAAACTAATCTTTAATCCTTATTAACTTTGATTTTTTCCAGTTAGGAATAAATTTTATTACATCTATTTCATTTCCTAATCCTGGATTAAAGTTCTTATTGTGCCAAAAAATATTTTCCCAGTGTTCCTCATCTTTTTCAAGTATAAAGGGTGAACATATAAGTCGATAGTTAGTTGAAAGATGAATAAAATCGAGAATACAAGAGCTATCTTTTATAATCTTTTTGGATAATTTTGATCCTTTTGCAAATGTAGCAAAAAGTGAGTCTGAAAACTTATCTTTATCCATAAAATATTCAGATGATAAAAATTTATTCATTTTATCAAACCTATCTGCTGGGTCATAGGTACGCTTAAAAGTATGCTCAAATAATTTAGTAGTATTGACAGGGTCATTTTCTGCTATGACAACAATTATTTTAGAGAGTTCATTTCCTTTTTTATCTAACAAAAAAGGCATCATAGATGAATTTGGTCTTCCATTCTCAGTCCTAAATGCTTGAATTCTAGACTGGCACTGCCAATCTAGAAATTTTTCTTGTAATACCTCTGGCGTCATTTTCTTAACAGTCTAAGGTTGTTTCTCTTTCCCAACTAGAAAGTTGTTTATTAAAGGTATTCCAATCTTGTTCTTTTAATTTTACATAGCTGTCCACTAAACCATCCCCAAATCCTGCTCGAATAACTTTTGACTTATTAAAATCACGAATTGCATCAAGAAGATTTAAAGGAAGTTTTTTTACCCTTCCTGCTTTATGACCTTCGGTATACATATTTATATCCAATCTTTTTCCAGGATCTCTTTTGTTATTAAAACCATCTAAGCCTAATAAAAGTATCCCTGCTTGAAGTAAATAAGGATTGGTTGCACCATCCATTAGTCTCAATTCAAATCTTCCAGCTCCAGGAACTCTTACCATATGGGTCCTATTATTACCCGCCCAGGTAATCGAACTTGGCGACCAAGTTGCACCAGAGGTTGTAACACTTCCATTTATTCTTTTATAAGAGTTTACAGTAGGATTAAAAATAGCAGCCATTTTTTCAGCGCTCTCCATTATTCCACCTAAGAAATTATAACCAGTTTTGGATAAACCAAGATCATCTTTTTTATCTAAGAACATATTCTTCTTACCAGCCTTATCCCAAATAGATATATGACAGTGACAACCGTTACCCGTTAAATGAGTAAACGGCTTGGGCATAAATGTAGCTCTTAAAGAATGTTTTTCAGCAATTGACTTGACCATAAATTTAAAGAAAGCATGTCTATCGGCTGTTACTAGGCAATCAGAGAAATCCCAATTCATTTCAAATTGACCATTTGCATCTTCATGATCATTTTGATAAGGCTTCCATCCCAATGAAATCATTGAGTCACATATTTCTGTAATAACATCATATCTTCTCATTAGAGCAGAAGAGTCATAACAAGGTTTAGCTTGTGTATCTCTGTCATCTGATAAAGAAGTTCCATCCTCATTTACTAAAAAAAATTCACATTCAACTCCAGATTTCATATGAAGATTTTTTTTTGCTGCCTTTTCTATTTGTCTCTTTAAGGCCACTCGTGGCGAGGCCTCAACTGGTTTACCATCCATATATAAATCCGATGCGACCCAAGCAATTTCTTTATTCCAAGGAAGTTGAATAACACTATCACCGTCTGGCATTCCAAACATATCTGAGTCTGCTGGAGACATATCTAACCATGTTGCAAAGCCTGCAAAACCCGCTCCTTCTGATTGAATTTCATCTATTGCTGTTGCAGGGACTAGTTTTGATCTTAGAACCCCAAATAAATCTACAAAACTTACAAAAAAATATTTCACCCCATTTTTTTTAGCGAATTGATGAAGGTTAGTGCCCATTAAATTTCTCCTCTTTCATATATGTATATGCAAATTTTGCATATGATTAAAACACATTGATATCATTCAATTTTTAACTGAATTTCCAATTATTTTGATTTTATAATTAACTAATTAAAAAGTAAAATACTTAAAAAGATATTAAAAATGATTCTCATTATGTAGGAGATGAGTTTTTTTTCTTTTTATTTTTATAAAAATAAATAAGGAGGTCATTAATATGACACTTGAAGAACTTGAAGTGTTTGTGACGACGCAAGCCAATGTAAGTATGGAAGCATACTATTGGTGGTGTACAGCGTTGATGATCACAATTCACGTAGGTTTTTTAATGTATGAGGTTGGAGCATCGCGTTTTAAGAATGCCGTTTCCTCAGCAGTAAAAAATCTTTTAGCGTTCGCCTTTATGATACCCACCTTTTGGTTATTTGGTTGGTACATTTACTTGGCGTTCCCTGGAGGTTTCACTCCGATTGACCTAGAAGGATACGGTACGCCATGGAATGTTTCAATGGGACCAATGTTAAGTGACCAGGCTACTGGTGTTTTCTGGGCAGCATTTACACTTTTTGCTTGTACTACAGCATCTGTTTTTTCAGGAGCTGTTTTGGAAAGAATAAGAATTAGTGCATTTGTTTTCTTAGCCGTAATCTTAGGTTCTGTTGCTTGGATTTTGGGCGCAGCTTGGGGTTGGCATCCTGACGGATGGTTAGTAACACAATTTGGTTACCACGATGTAGGAGCTGCAGGTGTTGTACACATGATAGCTGGTTGGTTTGCATTTGGTGTTGTACTGAACTTAGGTCCAAGAGTTGGTAAATACAACGCTGATGGTACAGCGAATGAAATTGAAGGTCATGATTTGAGATTTTCTTTTGTAGGTCTACTAATGATTATTGTTGGTTTCTTTGGATTCCTCGGTGGTTGTTTAATTTGGGCCGGTGCTGATTTAGGCGGCTGGATTAACATTTACGGTGCTCCAGCAACTTTATCATCATTCGCATTTAATACATTAATGGGTCTAGCTGGCGGTATGATTGGTGCCTTCTGGATGAGTAAAGGTAATCCTTTCTGGATGATGTCTGGTGGTCTTGCAGGTATATTCTCTTGTGCCTCTGGTCTTGATGTTTGGTATCCAGGTTTAGCTTTTGTCCTCGGATTTGTTGGTGGTGTGATAATTATTCCTGCGAATAATTGGTTACATAATACCTTCAAAATCGATGATCCTGTTGGTGCTATTTCAGTGCACGGTGTAGCTGGTATTTGGGGTGTTGTTGCAATGGGTTTATTTGCTTCAGGATATCCTGCTTCTGGAGACATTCCTCCAACTAGCTTTGGTGGTCAATTAGTTGGCTGTATAGTTATGTTCTTAGTAGGCTTTGTACCTGGATACGGAATATCATTCATCATGAAGGCGATGGGATGGTTGCGAGTACCAGATGCAGTGCAAAAAGCGGGTATTGACCAAGCTGAACTAGGGCTGAAAGCATATCAATAAAGGTAATAAGGAAAGGATAAATTATGAATTCATGGCCAGGACCTGAAAACAGTTGGGAAGGTGTAGATGCTTATTTCACCTCTGCTAATAGTGAAGGTACATTAATATTCTGGACCCTTCTTGTAATAGCCTTGTTAATACTTGTTACAATGCTTGCAGCAAGACACGAGTCAGATACTGCTAACAAAACTAAATAAATACTTTATTATTATGGCGGGGATTTACCCCGCCATTTAAACTGATATGGATTACAACACAACAAATTATTTTTTTCAAAATCTAGTAAGTCTTGTACTAGAAAATAGATTAATCGCTGCTGTATTATGGATAGTCTTCATGTATTTCATTCTCAGAAAAATAGCAAAAAAAGATAACGACTATATCCTTAATAAATTTACAAGATCTAATAAATAAATTTGAATTTTTTAATAATAAGTGGCATGGATGAGAGCCATGACATTGAACACGCGAGTGCTGAGTGTTTCTTTCAGCATCAATATTTTAGAGATATCATAATTTCTGAAAGGGAAGATGCTAATATTTCTGTATATAATACATATAAAAATAAAATAGATGATTTAAACAAGTATGATGCTTTTCTTTGGACAGGCGGTCTAGGAAGTATTTACGAGACTAATAGTCATAATAAAAATCAAATTGAAATATGTGAGAAAATTTTAAAATTAGACAAGCCTCTTTGGGGGAGTTGCTGGGGGCTTCAAGTTATTGCCTACTGTTATGGTGATGTAATAAAAAAAAGCAAAAAACCTGAATTTGGATACTCCGAAAAAATTGAAATCATCAAAAATCATAAATCCTATAAAGATAAAATTAATTACTTTACCGCACCAGGTCATCATTACGATCATTTAGAGAGTATAAATTCGGAATTTGAAATTATTTCTCAAAATAATCTTTCTATCCAATCTATAAGTCATAAAAGTAAAAATATTTTTTGCACACAATATCACCCAGAGTTACCCTATAATTTCATAGGTAGTTTAATGAAATACTGGAAAAAAAATTATCTCAAAATTATGAATGAGTTTAATTTTAATAATCTTTTAAACAAATTAGAGATATTAGAGAAAGAGGATAAATATAATAGAAAATTAGAAATTGAAAATTGGCTTAGAGATCTTAATTAGTTATCTTCTTTTGTTACTATCATTACAACAAAAAGAAAGAAAAGTGATAAAATTCCACAAAAAACAGATCCAAAAAAAATAGTCGAAAGGATAAAGAAAAAAATATCTAGGCTAGTTATTTTACTAAAGAATAATGGATTAGTTAAAAATTGATCAACAACGAGTATAAAACTCATTATGAGTAATCCAGATAAAAACCCTCTTTTATAATATCTTATCCATGATTTTTTAAAGTAGCTAAAGTTCATTATGTATTGGTATTTTCTATATTATGAAAATATACTTATAAATCTATTAATTTAATTGGAGGAATATGTGAGTAATTATCATCAAAATATAAAAGATGCTCTACCTGATCCTAAAAGAGTAAAAAAAATTAAAAAAGACTTAGAGTCAAAAGGAGTTAAATATATTTATTCCAATTGGATTGATTTTTTAGGAAGTCCTAAAACGAAACCAATGCCTATTTCAGATTTTGAAGATTTATGTGCTGGAAAAGGTCCCCAATTTGCAGTTCATTCAGTATCTTTTGTCCCTGAGTTAACACCAGCTGATAATGATCAGATACCCGTACCTGATCTTGATAGTCTTGTTATTTGTCCCTGGGATAAAACATGTGCTTGGGTTTTTGCAGATCTTTACTGGAACGACAAACCCTACGATGTTTGTCCAAGAATGACTTTAAAAAGGCAAATTAAAAAATGTGAAAAATCTGATTTGAAATTTTTTGTTGGTATAGAACCAGAATTTTTTTTAATGAAATGGGATGGTGATAAACCTGTAAAAGCTATTGATAGAGATCCCATTCCTTTGAGAAGACAAGCTTTTGGATATGACGCTGAATATTCAATAGATGGAATGAATTTCTTAAAAGAGATTATTGATATATTAAATAATGATCTGAAATGGGACTTACATGATGTCGTAGCTGAGGGTGCTTACGGTCAATATGAATTAGATTTTGGATATACAGATATTCTTTCAATGGCTGATAGATTTGTCTTTTTGCGAGTTCTTCTAAAAGAGATAGCAAAAAAATATGGTTATTTTGTATCTTTTATGCCAAAAACTACAATTAGTGACTGGCGATCTGGAGCTCATATCAACCACAGTGTAGCTTCTATTAAAAAGAAAAATAAAAATATTTATAAAGATGGAGATAAATTTTCAGATAAAGCATATAACGCTGTTGCAGGAATACTTAAACATGGTGCTGCTATCACAGCTTTAGCTTGCCCTACGGTTAATTCTTATAATGGTTTTGTACCTACTGTTGAGGGCTTAGATGGTGGAATGCATACCTGGGCTCCAACTCATATGACTTATGGAAATAATAATAGATCTGCCATGATAAGGTTACCTCAAAACAGATATTGTATAGAAGATAGAGCTTCAGATTTAACTCAAAATCCATACCTTACTTTCTCATTATTGGCTGCCGCGGCTACTGAGGGCATTGATAAGAAGATGACACCACCTAAAGCCACTAATAAAAGTCTGTATGATTTAACAGAAAAAGAAAAAAAACAAGTAACCAGTCTTCCAAGAAACTTACTAGAGGCAGTTGATGCTTTCGCAGCAGACCCTTTAACTAAAGAGGTGTTTTCAGAGGCCATGATCAATAATTTTGTGGGATATAAATACGACGAGTGGTCGAGGTATCATACCACAACTACAGATTGGGAAATTAAAGAATATTTAAAGTTATTTTAATTGATAAATAAACAAGAATTAAAAAATTTTGAACTAAAAAATTTCAAACTCAAATCAGGAACAACAATCGATTTAGATTTGAAATACTTAGCATTTGGTAATCTTAACGAAGACAAATCAAATGTTATTTTGTACCCAACTAGGTATGCAGGAACTCACTTAGAGCAAGGAAATATAATTAATGATAATTTTCCTATTAACCCCAATGATTACTTCATCATTATACCTAACATGTTTTGCAATGGAGTATCTTCTTCACCAAGCAATGTAAATGGAGAAATAAAGGGACCAAATTTTCCGTTAATCACAATCTACGATAATGTTAAAGCTCAAAAAATTTTATTAGAAAAAACATTAGATATTGAAAAAATTAAACTTGTAATAGGGTGGTCAATGGGAGGGCAACAAGCACTTCAATGGGCTTCATACTTCCCTGACTCGATAGAAAGTGCCATTTCAATGTGTGGTCATGCCAAGACCACGGGTCATACTTATGTTTTTCTTGAGGGTGTATATGCTGCTTTGATATCTGACCCTAATTGGAATAAAGGCAATTATGAAAGCCAACCAAACCAAGGGAAAACTACAATGGCAAGAGTATGGGCGGGATGGGCCCATGGTCAAAACTGGTTCAGAGAAAAACATTATTTAAGTAATGGTTTTAAAAATCCAAAAGAGGTATTAGATAAATTATGGAACAAAATTTATTATCAGCGTGATGCGAATGATCTTTTAGCTATGATTAGAACTTGGCAAGAGCATGATATTAGTAACAATGAATTATACCAAAACGACTTTTCTAAAGCTTTAAATTCAATATCTGCAAAAACAATCCTTATGCCAGGTCAAAATGATTTGTATTTTCCACCAGAGGATAATGAAATTGAATTAAAAGATATTCCCAATGGAGAATTAAGAATCATTCCCTCAGACTATGGCCATTACGCCGGTGCGGGTAAATCTAAAGAAGACCTTGATTTTATTAATAAAGCTATTAGCGAGATACTAGTTAATTAAATTTTAGTTTAAAAAGTTTCTTTTTACCAATTTTTAAAACTTGATTATCATTTTTATTATTCAGAACAGTATTAAAGTCATTTACGGTGCTGTCATCTATCTTAATACCCCCACCTTCAATTAGTCTTTTAGCTTCTGATTTTGAACTAACTAAGTTGTGACTTATGAGTGCATCTATAATTTTAATATCTAAATTTTTATCTAGTAAAATCTCGTCTAAATTTTCATCTGAATTATTTTCAAATATAGAAATAGCTTTTTTTTCAGCATCCTCTGCAGATTTTTGTGAGTGGCAATCTGAGGTTACTAAAAAAGCAAGTTTCTTTTTTGCTTCATTGATATTTTCTGAGATGATATTTTTTATTTCACTCTTATCCAAGTCACTAAATATAAGTAATAGCTTTTCTACATCGTTATCATCTACATTTCGCCAATATTGATAAAAATCATATGAGTTATACTTATTTTCATCTATCCATACCGCTCCTTGCTCAGTTTTGCCCATCTTTTTCCCAGTTGAAGTTGTTAACAAAGGTGTGGTAAGTCCAAAAGCGTCTTTTTTATTTATTTTAGATATGATTTCCATTCCTAAAACTATATTTCCCCATTGGTCAGATCCACCAATTTGTAAATCACATTTTTCATTTTTATTTAAATAAAGAAAGTCATAACTTTGGAGTATCATGTAATTAAATTCTAAAAAAGATAATGATTGTTCTCTTTTAAGTCTTTCTTTAACACTTTCAAAAGTTAGCATTCTATTAATTGAAACATGACTACCTACATCTCTTAACAATTCGATATAATTTAATTTATCTAACCATTGATCATTATTAATGAAGGTTATATTTTCTTTAAAATCTCTAAAATAATGTTCGAAAATTCTTTTGAAATTATCAATATTTTTTTGAATATTGTCGTAACTTAAAATTTGTCTCGCTGTATCTTTACCTGATGGATCTCCTACTTTTGTGGTACCTCCACCCAGTAGCACTATTGCTTGATGACCGTGCTTGATAAGTGTCTTTATAGCTCTTAATTGTACCAGACTTCCAACATGTAAAGCATCAGCTGTTGCATCAAAGCCAATATAAAAAATTATTTTTTTCTTATTTAATAATGTATTTAGTTCAATTTCATTTGTACACTGATTGAATAGATGTCTATCTTTAAATAACTGTATATAATCAATCATATATAATAATTAACATAATTTTATAGATATCAAATGGAATATATGGCCCTTGGATGCATGTCAGGAACATCATTAGATGGTATTGATTGTAGTCTCATTAAATCAGATGGACTTTCTTTCGCAAATGAAATTTCAAATGAATTCATCCCATATAGCGAAGAATTACAAAAAAAATTACTTAATACAATTAGCCAAGAATATTTGAATGACACAAGTGTATTAACCTTACTAAACGAGGAATACAAGAAAGCTATCAATCAATTTATTAAAAATAATAATGTAAAAATTGACTTAATTGCTATGCACGGTCAAACTATCTTTCACGATCAAAAGACTAAAATATCAATACAGCTTTTTGATAAAAGTTTAAGTTTTGACTCTAATTCACCAGTTATTTGCAATTTTAGAAAAAACGATCTGCTAAATGGAGGTAATGGAGCACCAATAATGCCAGAATTTCACAAAATGATAGCAATGCAATTAGATTTAAAAAAAGTAATCTTTGTAAATATAGGTGGAGTAACCAATATAACTCTAATAAACAACGAGGATATTAATGCAGGAGATAGCTCATTTGGTAACGCTATTATTAATGATTTAATCTACGAAAGAATTGGTCAAAATTTTGATATAGATGGATCTTTATCTGAGAAGGGAAAAAAAATTGAGACCTTATTTAATAAAATACTTACTGATCAATTTTTTGATAAAAAGTTACCAAAATCTTTAGATAGAAATTATTTTCATAAATATAAAAAATATTTTTTTCAACACGATAATTTAAATAATACTATTTTTACTTTATTAGAAATTATACCCTATGCTATTAGAGAATTAATTTCATCTCCATCAGACTATAAGATAATCTTAATGGGCGGTGGTAGAAAAAACCTCACGCTTCAAAAAATATTTAAAAAATATTTTGAAGATGTATCTTTAATAGATTTTTACAATATGAATGGTGATTTCATTGAGTCTCAAGGAATGGCTTATTTAGGTATAAGGTATTTATTAAAGAAACATTCAACTTATTACTCAACTACAAAAGTACTAAAAAATATATATTTAGGAGAACGTTGTTAGCTTTTATGCTTTTGAATATATTTGTTTAATGTCCCCATAAGAGGTTCTAACTTACCTTCAAAAAGATGATTAGATTTGGAGATAGTTTCCATGGAAACGTCTGCATTTTTCTGCTTCTTGAAAGTTTCAAAAAATTCTTTAAGGTTATCTTTTTTAACTATTTCGTCTTGTTCAGCACGCACTATTAATGTTTTAATAGGACAGGGAGATAAAAAGTTAAAATCATACATGTTTACTGGGGGCGCTATTAAAATTAACCCATCAACTTCTGGCCTTCTCATTAGTGTTTGAAATCCAATCCAGGCTCCAAAAGAGAATCCTACAATCCAACAAGATCGAAAGTCTTCATTCTTTTTTTGTAACCAATCCAGTGAAACACTCGCATCATTCAATTCACCTTCTCCTTCAGTAAAAGCACCGTCACTTTTTCCAACACCTCGAAAGTTAATTCTAAGAGTTGAAAAACCAGCATCCTTCATTACTTTAAAAGCAGCATAATTAACCTTTGTATCCATCGTTCCACCATGTTTTGGGTTTGGATGTAAAATTATGGCGATATTAGGTTTTTCTTGCTCACTAGGTGAGTATTTGGCTTGAAGTTTACCTTCACCACCTTGTATAAATACTTCTGGCATAATTAAAGAAGAGATCATAGATTACTTTTGATAAAAAAAGCAAGTTATAAATGAATTCATTAGGTTTTAATAAAGATCCAGCTAGTACAACTGTAGTAGTTGCTATGTCTGGTGGAGTTGATAGTTCTGTTACGGCGGGACTATTAAAAAAAGAGGGATACAACGTTGTAGGTATCACTTTGCAACTTTATAGCTCTAACAACTCAGCTAAAAAGGGTTCTTGTTGCTCTGGCCTTGATATTTACGATGCGAGAAGAGTCGCTCAAAAATTAGATATACCACATTATGTTTTCAATTATGAAAAAACATTTAAATCAGATGTTATAGATTATTTTATTAAATCTTATGAAAATGGTGAGACTCCTATTCCATGTGTAAAATGTAATGAAACTGTTAAATTCAGAGACTTAATGAACTTTGCAAAAAAATTAGATGCTGACTGTATGGCTACAGGTCATTACATCAGAAGAAAAGGTGAAATCAAAGATGCTCATATGTATAGAGCTGAAGATAAATCAAAAGATCAAAGTTACTTTTTATTTGCCACAACTCAAAATCAATTAGACTATTTGCGATTTCCATTAGGTGAAATATCTAAGGCAGAAACTAGAAAAATAGCTGAGGATCTGGGTCTTATTGTTTACGATAAGAAAGATAGCCAAGATATATGTTTTATTCCAGACGGAGATTATAAAAAATTTATTAAATCAAATAAAAAAAAGGGAGAAATAATTGATCTCTCTGGAAATGTATTATCCTCTCATGATGGTATTCAAAATTTTACAGTTGGACAAAGAAGAGGTTTGGGAATATCTAATGATGACCCTCTTTATGTTATTGATATTATTAAAGATAAAAATCAAATCATTGTAGGAGACAAAAAGGACCTTTTAGGCAGTTCTCTTCTACTAGGTGATTTAAATTTTATTATGCCCGAATATGATTTATCAAAAAATATTGTTGAAATTCCCTGTAGTGCTAAAATTAGATCTTTATCCGAGCCAAAAAAAGGAAAACTTATTAAACAAATTACATCTTATTTTTTTGAATTTGACGAACCTGCAGAGGCTATAACAAGAGGCCAAGCATGTGTTTTATACGATAATGATAGGGTTTTAGGCGGTGGGATAATTAAGCAGAAACTGAACTAAACAAAGAGTTTACTCGTATTTTCTTGTAAAAATCCTTATTTATCATATATATCGAAATCTATGGCAGCTACAGAACAAACAATTAAACAAGTAAATACTTTAGGAGATACTGATTATAAGTATGGTTTTTCTACTGAACTAGATGAAATACGCCCTCCTAAAGGTTTAAATGAAGATATAATAAAATTTATATCTGCTCAAAAAGACGAGCCAGAGTGGATGCTTGATTGGAGGCTCAATGCCTTCAAAATATTTAATAAGCTACCTAAGCCTGAATGGGCTAAGTTGAATATTCCAGAAATTGATTACCAAGATTGTTACTATTACTCAATTCCTAAAAGTCTCAAAGATAAACCTAAGTCTTTGGATGAAATCGACCCAGAAATTATCAAAACTTATGAAAAACTAGGTATCCCATTAAAAGAACAAAAAATGTTATCTGGTATAGCAGTAGATGCCGTTTTTGACTCCGTATCAGTTGCTACTACATATAAAAAACAATTAAGTGATTTGGGTATTGTATTTTGCTCAATCTCTGAGGCAGTAAAAACTCACCCTGATTTAGTAAAGAAATATTTAGGAAGTGTTATACCCGTATCTGATCACTCGTTTGCTGCTTTAAACTCAGCAGTGTTTACTGATGGATCTTTTATTTATATTCCAGAGGGTGTTAGGTGTCCTGTAGAGTTATCAACATACTTTAGAATTAATGCAATGAACACCGGTCAGTTTGAGAGGACTCTTATCATTGCAGATAAAGATAGTTATGTGAGTTATTTAGAAGGCTGTACTGCTCCAATGAGAGATGAAAACCAGCTTCACGCTGCTAATGTTGAGTTAGTAGCTCTGGATAATGCAGAAATAAAGTATTCAACAGTTCAAAATTGGTACCCCGGTGATAAAGAAGGTAAAGGAGGTATCTACAACTTTGTAACAAAAAGAGGTGCTTGCAGAGGTAAAAATTCTAAAATATCTTGGACTCAAGTTGAGACAGGTTCTGCAATAACATGGAAATACCCAAGCTGTATTTTGCAAGGAGATAACTCTAAGGGAGA
This sequence comes from uncultured Alphaproteobacteria bacterium, assembly GCA_902601865.1. Classification (GTDB taxonomy): domain Bacteria; phylum Pseudomonadota; class Alphaproteobacteria; order HIMB59; family HIMB59; genus HIMB59. Next base: position 38,561 of record CACKOX010000008.1, read on the forward strand.
ATTTTATTCAGTTGCAATAACTAATAATATGCAACAGGCCGATACAGGTACAAAAATGATACATATCGGTAAAAATACATCCTCTAAGATAATATCAAAAGGTATATCGGCTGGAAAAGCTAATAACACTTATAGGGGTTTAGTAAATATTTTGTCAAAAGCTAAAAATGCAAGAAATTTTACTCAATGTGACTCATTATTAATCGGTAATAAATGCGGTGCCCACACTGTTCCGTACATAGAGTCAAGTAACTCAGACTCAATGGTTGAACATGAAGCAACCACTTCAAAAATTAATGAGGATCAATTATTTTATTGTCAGCAAAGAGGATTGAATAGCGAAGATGCGGTAGGTTTAATTGTCAATGGTTTTTGTAAAGAAGTATTACAACATTTGCCAATGGAGTTTGCTGTAGAAGCACAGAAATTAGTAGCAATTAGCTTAGAAGGTAGTGTTGGATAATGTTAGAAATTAAAAACCTGCATGTTTCCATTGAAGAAAAGAAAATTATCAAAGGTTTAAATTTATCAATAAATAAGGGTGAGGTTCATGCTCTCATGGGCCCAAATGGTTCAGGGAAGAGCACACTTTCTTATGTATTATCCGGGAAAGATAAATATGAAATAGATGACGGAACAATAGAGTATAACGAAAAAAATTTACTAGAGTTGGATGTAGATGAAAGAGCAAATGAGGGTTTATTTCTGGCATTTCAATATCCAATGGAGATACCTGGTGTACAAACTTCTTTTTTTTTAAAAACAGCAATCAACTCAAAGAGAAAATATTTAGGACATAGTGAAATGGATGCCTTGGAATTTGCTAAATTAATGAAGTCAAAAGCTGAAGAATTAAATATCAATACTGAAATGCTCAAAAGAGACTTGAATGTAAATTATTCAGGTGGTGAAAAAAAGAAACAAGAAATTTTACAAATGTCAATGTTAAGCCCTAAGATGGCTATCTTAGATGAGACAGACTCTGGTTTAGACATAGATGCGTTAAGAATTGTCTCCGAGGGTGTCAATAAACTAAGAAGCAAAGAAAATTCCTTTTTAGTAATCACTCATTATCAAAGGCTTTTAAACTATATAAAGCCTGATTTTGTTCACATTATTGCAGATGGTAGAATTGTGAAATCAGGAGATTACTCCTTAGCTCTAGAGTTAGAAGAAAAAGGATATGAAGAAATATCTAAATCTGCCTAATGGAACTCACATTAAATTTAGACAAGATACAATCTGATAATGTATCAAAATATGCAAAAACTATATTAGATAAACAAAATCCTTATAAAAATTTTAAAATTGAAAACTATAAGTATGCTCAACTTCATCGGGATATAACATCTGAAACTTTACTAAGAGATATTGACATATCTGAATTATTAAGAATCTCTAAAAATATTTCCTCTCTCACTTCAAATCCAGTTGATTTAGCTTCTGATTTAAATTTATGGAAATACAAAAATGATGACAGTTTCTTTAGAGTTTCTTCTTTATTAAAAAGAGATACAAGTTCAATAAATTTAGATTTGATAGACGATAAGAATTTATTTTTAGATATTTCTCAAATAAACGAGAATATTCATTTTTTTAAATCTTCAAAAAATGTAATCAATCTTATTATCATGAATAGTAAAGCAAATGACGAATACCCTAAATCTATATTCTTTGACATATCTAATAATTCAAATTTAAATGTAATTCACTTTAATATATCAAACTATAAATCCTTTTTATATTTTGAGTCAAATCTTCAAGATAATTCACATTTAAACTTTGTTTCTTTTCAGTCTGATAATATTCATACCAGAAATGAGTTTTATGCCTCGTTAAATCTTGAGTGTAATTTTGATTTATTTGGTTTGAATATTAATAACTACGGAGTAAATGATAATTATTCATTTATTCAGCACCTGAAACCCTCCTCATCAAGTAGAGAGATTTTTAAATCTATAGTTGAGAAAGGTGCTATAACTAATTTTCAAGGGAAGATATATGTCGACTCTATAGCTCAGAAAACTGATGGATATCAAATGAGCAGATCTTTACTTTTAGACGATATTTCAAAGGCTAATAATAAACCTGAACTTGAAATTTATGCTGATGATGTAAAATGTAGTCATGGTTCTACTGTTTCTAAATTAGATGAAGATCAAATTTATTATTTTAAATCTAGAGGTATTGACAGTGAAATGGCTAAAAAAATACTAAAAAAAGCATTTATTGCAGAGATTATCGAGTCTATTAAAGATGATAATTTACGAGGTTATTCCAATAATATAATTGAAAGTTTATTAACATGAATAATGTAAAATTAGATTTTCCAATTTTAGATAAAAAGATAAGAGATAAAACCATTACTTATCTTGACTCCGCTGCAAGTACCCAGAAACCAAAACAAGTTATTCACTCAATTTCTGAGTTTCTTGAAAACTCATATGAAAACGTCCATAGAGGAATGAATTCCCTTAGTATCGATGCTACAGATTTATATGAAAAATCTAGAGAAGTAGCTAAATCGTTTATTAATGCAAATTCTACAAACGAAATAATTTTTACAAGAGGAGCTACCGACTCTATAAATATTATTGCCAATTCACTAGCAGAGCATTTAAATAAGGGTGATAAGATTGTTGTGACAGAATTAGAACATCACTCTAATTACTTACCGTGGATGCATTTATGTAAAAAATTAGAATTAGAATTAAAAATTATCCCAATTTCTAAAGAAGGCATTCTATCTGAAGAAGAAATTATAAATAATTGTGATGATACTACTAAGGTTCTTTCCTTAACACATATGTCAAATGTTACTGGTCAAATACTTGATATAAAAAAAATTAAAAAAGAAATTAATAAAGATATTTATGTAGCTGTTGATGGATGCCAGTCAATTGCACACCTTAATATTGATGTCAAAGATTTAGACTGCGATTTTTACTCTTTCTCTTCTCACAAACTTTACGGTCCATCTGGTATTGGAATTATGTATGGTAAAGAGGATATTCTTAACCAACTTAACCCTCCAACATTAGGAGGGGGGATGATCAATGAGGTATCTTCAAACAATTTTTCTTACGCCATGTTGCCAAATAAATTCGAACCAGGAACACCCTCTATTGAGGCTGCCATTGGTTTTAAAGCTGCCATGGAGTATCTAAATAGTATTAATTACCAAGATTATTTTTCGAATGAAAAAAAACTCAGATCCACACTAATTTCAGCTCTAAATGACTTTGAAGAAATAGAAATATATGGCTCAAACGACAATGGAAATGCCACTTCAATTGTTTCCTTTAATATCAAAAACCAAAATTTTAATGATATTGCCACTTTTCTTGACCAATATGGAATAATGATCAGAGGAGGTCACCATTGTTGTCAACCTTTTATGAAAAAATTAGGTATTCCGGGTTCTTGCCGAGTTTCTTTTGGAATTTATAATGACATTAATGATATAGACCACTTTGTTGACTCTATGAAAAAAACTTTAAAATTATTACAATAAGATATGGACGATAAGACTCTCTCTGACTTTATGCCTAAAGTTAATTCTGAAGGTGATATTTCCTTTGGAGATGTATCAACATCAGAGTCAGTAAATTTGACAAATGATATAATTATAGAGGTTCTCACAAAAATAAAAGATCCAGAACTTGATATAAATATATATGATCTTGGATTAATTTATGACCTATCAATTGATAAATTTAACAATATTAAAATTATAATGACGCTAACAACTGTTAATTGTCCAGTTGCGGATAGTTTTCCGTTAGATGTTGCAAAAAAAGTTCACGAACTTCCAAATACAGGACAAGTTAGTGTTAATCTAACCTTTCAACCTCCTTGGAATAAAGATATGATGAGTGAAGACGCAAAATTAGCTCTAGGTTTTTAAAATGTCTAATCCCTTATTTACATTATCTAAGATGGCTCAAGAACAAATCTCTAAATTGTTAGTTGATAACAATAATGCAATTGGTTTGAAAATAGGTTTAAGTACAAAAGGTTGCGCTGGTCTTAGCTATACAATGGAATATGTCAATGAAAGTGAAATACAAGGATGTGAACTAGTTAATGATTATAAATTTCCTCTTTATATCGATAATAAAGCTGTAATGTATGTTATTGGTACAGAAATGGACTTTATAAAAGAAGAGTATGGAGAAAGATTTGTTTTCAAAAATCCCAATCAAACTAGTGAGTGCGGTTGTGGCGAAAGTTTTCACGTTTAGTTTTTAATTAATACATGGCTATTCTTTTAGGTATTCTGTCAGCCCTTAGCTTTGGTGTAGGGGATTTTTTAGCAAGATTTTCATCACAAGAAGTTGGTTTTAAGAACTCACTTTTTTGGATGTTAGTCGTTGGTTCAATTTTTTATTTATTTTTATTTTATTTCTTTGGAAGTGGGTTATCTCCAAACACCATAGGTTTGAGCAATAGCTTTCTATCAGGTATTTTAATAATGTTTGGACTGTTATGCTTATATAAAGGTCTTCAAATGGGGCCTGTATCAATTGTTGCCTCAATAGCAGCAACTAATCCTTTTTTTGTTTTTGTTATAAGATTTTTTTTAGGTAGTGAACCTACACTTACTCAATGGATTGCAACTTTGATAGTAATTTCAGGAGCAGTATTTGTGTCAATTAGTGCGGACAGTTTCAAAGAAAGCCTTGGTTTATCAAAAAAACAAATAAAAGAGTCGTTAATTGTATCATTTATGGCAAGTGGAATGTTAGCTTTAGGTCTTATTTTTTCACAAGAAGCCTCTAATACCTTGGATCCAATTGAAGCTGTTATATATGTTAGATTTTTTAGTTTATTGGGTATTGCAACCTTATTGTTATTTACAAAGTCTAAAATAACAATGACAAAAAAAGCAGCACCCATTTTATTTTTTCAGGGAATATTAGAGACTACTGGTTATTTCTGTTTAGTTTCGGCGTATACTTTTGATAAAGTGAGTATTGCAGTAGTGATTTCCTCAGGCTTTGGTCTTGTAACTGTTTTATTAGCCAGAATGGTCTTAAAAGAAAAAATATCTAAAATTCAAACTTTGGGTATTTCCTTAACGTTTATTGGAGTTATAGGGCTAACTATCTAATTAAATTCTGAAGTCTTTTTTTATCAAAACGATATGAATTCATAGCAATAGCAAAACAAATCACTATACCTCCTACTATTGTATTAGTGCTTGGAATTTCATTAATACCAAGTACAGGTAACCATGCCCAAAATATTCCTCCAACTACTTCTAATAAAGATAACATTGTCAACTCACCTGAGAGAAGGTGTTTTGATCCAATACTAAAAAGAATTAGCCCACTTGCAACTATTAAGCCATGCGTAATACTTAAAAAAATATTTCTGAAGGGTAAATAGATTTCCTGACTATTTATTATCATCAAACAGCAAGAAATAGTTGCACAAAATATCCCTGCATAAATTAAAATATAAAATTTCTTGTTATCACTTTTACTTCGTAAGGCAACGGTAAATGCTGCAAATCCTAGACTAGATATAAAACCCATGATCAATCCATATAATGAACCACTAAAAGCGCTAGCATATATCATTATTAAAGCACCTATAAATGCAATAATCATGCTGATAAAATTTTGTTTTGAAATTTTTTCATTAATAAATACTAATGCAATTAATGAAGCTAAAAAGGGCATTAAGGCTAACATAAAAAGAGTGACAGCAGCAGTTGTATTGCTAATTGAATAAATGAAACCAATCATTGCTGTAGTTAAACAAAGACCGCCGATTACAGAAACTTTATCTATTTTTATTATATTAAGAATAAATTTTTTTTGTTCTTTGATTATAAGATACGTAGCTATAATTACTGCTACTGTCAGTCCTCTAATGATAAGATAGGGGAGTTGATAGATATGTGGATCTATCATATTTTTTACAACTAGTGGACCAAAACTCCATATTAAACCACTTAAAACAACTATTATTACTGCCTTAATATGTTCACTCATTTACGAGATTAACTTATTTTATAAATGAAGTTATTAATAGTTAATTGCTTACAAAGTAATTTGACAATAATTTGATGTCATCAAATGAGGTATTCTTCCCCTCATTACTTCTCAGAGTGAATGATTTTGACTCAATTTCTTTTTCACCCATTACTAATGAGTAAGGTATTTTTTTGGAAACAGAGTTCCTAATCTTGTATCCTAATTTATTATCTGAGCTATCAACAATCGTTCTTACACCAAGTTGTTGAAGCTTTTCTTTTATTTGATTGCTATGGTCTACAAATTTTTCAGATACTGGCAGTATTGCAAGTTGAATAGGTGTAACAAATAATGGAAGCCAGCCATTTGTATTTTCTAAAATGATCGCTATGAACCTCTCTAATGAACCAACTACAGCACGATGTATCATTATAGGAACTTGATTTTTGTCATCCTTGTCTTTGTATTTAGCTCCTAATCTATCTGGTAGATTAAAGTCAATTTGAATTGTGCCACATTGCCATTCACGTCCAAGAGAGTCCTCTAATGTATATTCTATTTTTGGTCCGTAAAATGCACCTTCTCCCTCTAATATATTAAATTCCTTGTTATTATCTTTTAAAACTTTTTTTAATTGATTTTCCGCATTATCCCAATTTTCTTGAGTGCCAATACTCTTTTCTGGACGAGTAGAAATATTATATTTAATCTTTTCAAACCCAAACTTCTTATAAACTCTCTCAATTAATTGAGTAGTCTCATTGCACACATCATAAATTTGATCGCCAGAGCAAAATATATGTGCATCATCTTGGGTAAATCCTCTCACTCTAAATAATCCATTCAGAGCCCCTGAGGGTTCATATCTGTGACATTTACCAAATTCAGAATATCTCAGTGGCAAATCTTTATAAGTTATGAGTTGAGAATTAAATAACACTATATGACAGGGACAATTCATGGGCTTTAAAGCAAATGTCTTGTTATCTGTTTCGGACGTAAACATATTTTCTTTAAAATTGTCCCAGTGACCAGATTTTATCCAGAGTTCATTTGAAACTAACTCAGGTGTTTTTACTTCAAAATAGTTTAATTTTTGCTGCTCAGAGCGGATGTATTTCTCTATATTTTGATACAAAGTTAAACCTTTATCTTTCCAAAATACATTACCTGCGGATAAATCAGTAAGGAGGAATAAACCCATATCTGTTCCCAATCTTCTATGATTTCTTTCTTTGGCTTCTTCTAAATTTTTTAAATATACTCGAAGCTCTTTTTCTGAATACCAAGCAGTTGCATAAATTCTTTGAAGCATTTTATTGGTGCTAATGCCTCTCCAATAAGCTCCTGAAACACTGGTTATCTTAAAGCTAGCATTATAATCCTTTGTGCTTTTATGATGAGGTCCTTTGCAAAGATCTGTAAAATTCTTCTGTTCATAAAGAGTTATTTCATCAGAGTTATCCAAATTATTGATAAGTTCTAACTTATATTTATTATCTTTAAAAATTTCTAAGGCTTCTTTTTTGGAAACAGCTCTTTTTAAAAAATCTCTTCCTTGTAAGAGTATTTCTTTCATTTTTTTTTCAATATTTTCTAAATCATCATCTGATAATGTACTCTCCATATCAAAATCATAATAAAAACCATTTTTTATAAACGGACCAATAGTTGGTTTTGCATTCGGGAAAAGAGATATGACAGCTTCTGCTAAAATATGAGCCATATCGTGACGCATAATGTTTAAAGCGTCTTCAGATTTATGTTTTATAGGAGTACTATTTTCGACTTCGGTATCCCAATAATTATTATTTGAGTCTTTATATGCTACTACTTCACTCATAATTCTAACTTTTTATAGAAACAACTTTTTGAACCAGTATGACAGGCACCGTCTCCTTCAAGCTCTACTTCAAAAATTAGAGTATCGCTATCACAATCTGTATAAATATTAATTATATTGAGTTTGTTACCGGAGGTTTCTCCTTTTTGCCATAATTTTTTTTTACTTCTGCTCCAAAAGTGAGCTTTTTTAGTTTCAATTGTCATTTGAATTGAATTTTGATTTGAATAAGCCAACATAAGAATTTCATTTGTCGACCTCTCTTGAGCTATTGTAGGTATTAGCCCATCAGAATTAAAAACTAGTTGATTTATGTTGAAATTTTCCAATGTCTTGATTTTTAATGATTTTTACTTTTATTAAAGTATTTTTCAATGAATAAAAGAATTTTTTCGATGAATTATTATTTAGCACCAATGATGGGATACACTGACTGCTATTTCAGAAGTTTAATAGAAAATATTTATGGAAATCGTGTTCTTACTTTCTCTGAAATGATTGTTGATAAAGCAATTATTCATAATGAGATTAAAACAATTAGTAAGCATTTTTTAGAAAAAAATAAAAGCGCTATACAAATTGCTGGTTCAGATCCTCAAGAAATTAAAAGAACAATAAATATTTTAAATCGGATAGATATTATAAAACACGTCAATTTCAATTTAGGGTGCCCAAGTTCAAGAGTACAAGAAAATATGCTAGGTCTTGCATTAACTCAAAATTATGACCTGGTAAAAAAATGCTTATTTGAATTAATCAACTACAAACATGAAGTATCAGTAAAATGTAGATTAGGATTAGGAATGAGTGAAGATAAGAATTATATTTTCAGTTATCTAAATCTTTTTAAAGATATAGGAATTAAAAAAGTTTTTATTCATTGTAGGAATGGTGTTTTAAATTTAGATACAAAGAAAAATAGAACAATTCCACAAATTAATTATGAATTATTTTTGGAGTGTTCAAAAAAATTTCCTGAAATGGAGCTAATCCCTAATGGTGAGGTAAATAATTTAAATACTTTTAACTCTTTAAAATCAAAAAATATTAATAAATACATGATTGGTAGGCAGTTTGCTAAAGATGCACTTTTTTTAGAAAAATTAAAACTTGAAAAAATCAATGATAAGACCTCTTTAGTTTTAGATTCAATTAAAGAATTAGATAATTATAAGTATTTAAATATTAATTTACTTAAAAAAAGTTTGTTCACATTAATTAATAACATATCAAATTCTAAAGGTATAAAAAAAGATATTTCCATAATAGACAATACAAAAGATCTACTAAATTACATTGAAAGGAAAATTATTTGGACTTAGAGAATTTATATAAATACTCTTCTTTTTTATCTAAATATAAATATTTAAACAAATCTTATGAAGTTAGAAATATTGATTTAAAAGAAATTTTAAATCATTACAAAAATAATATTCAAAAATATTATATCTCTCAATCTGCTCACTTACCTAATATAAATATTTTAAAAAATGAATTAATATATTTAATATTTATTTCTATTCACTTTGATTTAATTTCCCAATCAGTTGGTTCAAGATTATGGTCAATATTATGTAAAAATATTTTAAGTAGAATTATTAATTCTCACATCTCTAAATCCTTCAATTCAAGCTTAAAAGAATATTATTTCATTTTAGGAATGGGAAAAATAGGAGTAAAAGATTTAAACTTTGCTTCTGATATTGATTTAATTATATTTTATGATTCTAAAAATAGTCCAGTTAAAATTGAAGAATTTAATAAATCTATAAAGAGATTAATTAGTGATATTTCAAATGTATCAGATAAATTTTTTCATAAAATTGACCTGAGATTAAGACCAGATTTTGGCAATTCCTTGATTGTTTCTGATATAGACCAGGCAATTGATTATTACACTTCAGTTGGTAGAAATTGGGAAAGACTTGCTTTTCATAGGTCTAATTTTTTGTGTGGAAATGTACAAAAATATTTTTTATTTAAAGAGTCTATAAAAAGTTTTTTATTTCGAAGATCTTTTGATTACTATGCCATAGATGAAATTAAGAAACTTTTTGCTTCTTCCAATGACCAAAAGAAACTCGATATAAAAAATTCTTTCGGATTTATAAGATCATGTGAAAATATTATCCATTTTAATCAACTTATATGGTCAGGTAAGATAAATTCTTTAAAAGAAAGCAATATACATAAATTATTTATTAATCTCCAATCTCACGACAATATAATCTCTCATGAAGATTTAAAAAGTATAAGTGACGCTTATTATTATTTTCGTAAGATTGAGAACTATCTACATATTAAACAAAATACATTTCAAAATTTATTAGGTTTTGAAGAGAAATATTTAAAGGCAATTTTAGGTAATTATTCAACAATAATAGAGAGACATAAGTTAAATATTCAAAGTATTTATAAACGTTTATTTTTTCCAAAAATTAATTTAGAAAAATTTAATCCTGATAAATTTAGCTTATCAAGTCAAAAAACAATTACAAACCTCATTAAGCGTGCTGAAAAGATTAACAGTTCTGAAACTGTAAAAAATGATTATTTAGAGTCCATTTCAAGACTTATTAATATCTTGTCAAAAAACAATAAGCGCGATGATTTGATTTTAAAATTTGATTACTTAATTAATTATTATAAATCAGGTGTTCATTTAACTGCTTTATATAAATACAATAATAAGTTATTTCCAGAATTAATTTTTATTTTTGAAAATTCCCCAAAATTAACAAATCTTATTTACAAAAATAATTTTTTAATAGAGTCTTTAGTATATTTTTTTAATTATGGCATACCAAAATTTAAATTAAAAGAATACTCAGATAATTTTGATTTAGATTTAAAAAAATCAATACAAGATATTTATGAAATTTTATTTCTTTTAGACTATTTGTTACTTTCAAAGAAAATTTCAAATAGTGATTTTCTTAATAAAAGAAATATAGCTGTAAGAAAATTTATTTTTTATATATTTGAACTAGTAAAAAATGATTACTTATCTAATAGAAACAATATTATCTCAGACTTAACCCCAATTTTATTTGGTAGTTATGGTATTAAAAATGCTACTAATTTCTCAGATTTAGACATCTTTTTTATATATCAATCGAAGGAAAATAATCATTTAGATAACATAAAAATAGTTAGAAGATTTTACTCTGTTATAAAGCAATATATCGACTCAAATATATTAATTATAGATGACAGGAATAAACCTTTTGATAGAGACTCAGATCAGGTTATTAATATAGAAAATTTCTTTTCTTTTTATGAATCTACTACCGAGCCATTTCATAAATTATCTTTTTTAAAAATATATCCATTAACAAATAATCTTACATTGGCTAAACATTTCAATAAAATGAAAAAAAAAATAATTACTAGTTTCTCTAAGATTGATGAGGATTATCTTCTTAAAATTTTAGATATCAAAAATCCCTTAAAAAGCACTAAAGATCTTTTTCAAATTTATAAAATCTTTGAGGACTTATGCTATATTAATAAAAAAAAATTTTTATATGCTGATAATATTATCAAACTTAGAGAGTTACTTATGATTAATGAATTAACTGGTAGCCCATCTAATATTAATAATAAGCAATATTTAGATGAGCTACTTTTAAAATTAAATTAATAGTCGTAATATAAATCGTACTCCTTTGGAGTAACTACTAGTTTATTCGGTTCTATTTCTTCTTCTCTCTTGTATTCAATGTATGACTCGATTAAGTCTTTAGTGAAAACATTACCATCAAGTAAATACTCGTGGTTTGCCTCTAAATTATTAATAGCTTCTTCAAGAGTTGCAGGAACTTCCTTTACTTTAGCTTGTTCTTCTGCAGGTAGATCATAAAGATTTTTATCCATTGGCTCACCTGGATCTATTCGATTTTTGATACCATCTAGACCTGCCATTACCATAGCTGAAAAAGCTAAGTACGGGTTAGCTGTTGCGTCTGGACATCTAAATTCAACTCTTTTAGCTTTAGGTGAGGGTGAGTAAGCGGGAATTCTACAAATAGCACTTCTGTTTCTATTTGAGTATGCCAGCTTTACTGGTGCCTCATAACCTGGGACTAGTCTTTTAAATGAATTTATTGTCGGATTTGTAAATGCCAGTAATGACGGTGCATGTTTTAGTAATCCACCAATATAAAACTTCGCTTCATCACTTAAGTTAGCATACCCACTATCTGCATAAAATATTGGCTTACCATTTGACCAAATACTTTGGTGACAGTGCATACCTGAGCCATTATCGTTAGATAGCGGTTTAGGCATAAAAGTTGCACTCAGACCATTACTTTTTGCAGTGTTTCTTACAACATATTTATATTTTTGAAGATCATCAGCATGGGAAAGTAATGTATCAAACCTTAAATCAATTTCTTGCTGTCCAGCGGTAGCAACTTCATGGTGTTGAGCTTCCACATTCATTCCAATTGATACCATATGATTAACCATTTCGGACCTTACATCTTGCATAGTGTCATGAGGAGGACAGGGGAAGTAACCACCCTTATTTCTTACATGATAACCTAAGTTAGGTCTTTCATCGGATCCTTTATTCCAAATAGCTTCTCCTGAGTCTACTGAGAAAAATGAGTTACTTGGATCGGTTGATATTCTGACGTCATTAAAAAGAAAAAATTCTGCTTCTGCACCAAAAAATATACTGTCACCAATACCAGAGCTTTTTACAAACTCCTCTGCTTTTTTTGCAACATATCTTGGATCTTTGTCATACTTTTGTCCTGTGATTGGATCTTGAATATCACAAATCAGAACGAGTGTAGGATCTGTAAAGAATGGATCTACAAATGCAGTTTCCATATCTGGAATTAATATCATATCACTTGCTTCAATTGACTGAAAACACCTTATAGATGAGCCATCGAAACCAATGCCTTCTTCAAACACATCCATTTCAAAAGTATTTATATGGTTTGAAAAGTGATGCCAAGTACCTAGTGGATCGGTAAATCTGAAATCAATATACTTAATTCCATTCTCATCGATTATTTTTTGTAATGATTTTTTGTCCATTTAATATCCTCCTAAATTGTTAACTTGGTAAAATAAAAATTATATAGCGTCTTTACCTTTTTCGCCTGTGCGAATTCTAATAGCCTCTGAAACTTCGTATACAAAGATTTTTCCGTCACCAATTTTACCTGTGCTGGAGTGTTTGATAATAACTTCGATAGCTTCTTTATATTTTTTGTCATCAACTACTAATTCAATTTTAACCTTTGGTAGAAAGTCTACAATGTACTCAGCTCCTCTATAAAGCTCAGTGTGACCTTTTTGTCTACCAAAGCCTTTTACTTCAGATACGGTTAATCCACTTAGACCAATTTCGCCAAGAGCATCTTTAACATCCTCTAATTTAAAAGGTTTAATTATTGCTTCAATTTTTTTCATATTTAGCGATCCAAATATAATGTTTAATTTGCATAATATCTATACTATAAATTAATTCAATTTTTGGCGGGTGTAGCTCAGTTGGTTAGAGCGCCGGTTTGTGGTACCGGAGGTCGGGGGTTCAAGTCCCCTTACTCGCCCCAATTTGTGCGCCAGTGGCGGAATGGTAGACGCGCTGGTCTTAGGAACCAGTGGGCAACCGTGGGGGTTCGAGTCCCTCCTGGCGCACCAAGAAAACAAGAAAAAAATGGATTATAAAAATATAGAAAAAAATAATTACAAATCCTCCTTTGAGGTGTCTCTAGATCAAGACGCAATAAGTAAAATTATCGATCAAAAGATTTTAGATAAGCAACCCACTTTTGAAATAGCAGGTTTTAGAAAGGGAAAGGTACCTATTAATATAATAAAATCTAAGATAGGTCCTCAAATTGAAAATGAAGTATTAAACGATGAAATTTCAAAAAACATAAACACTATTAGTGAAAAAGAAAAAATTCAATCCCTAGTTCAGCCCGACGTAAGCTTTAAAGACTCTTATAATTTTTCTTTAGCATTTTATTTGAAACCAGAAATCAAGTTAGATGAATTAAAAACTAGTGAGATTGAAAAAGTTACATCAGAAGTAACTAAAAAAGATATTGATGACTTCAGAGAAAAGGTCAGAAAAGAATATTACTCTTTGGAGAGTATAGATATTTCAGATGATAATTCTGTAGTCGATTTTGAAATACTTAATTATGAAGAAGAACAGAAAAAATTATTTACTCAAAAAGAGGTAAGAGTTGATTTAAATACTGAGACAAAAGAAGAAATATTTATAGATTTGAAAAAAGCTTTGTTGAAGATTAAAAATAAATCTGATTTTAGTTTTACAGCAAAGGGAACAAAAATAGAGGCAAAAATAAAAGATATTAACAAAAAGATTTATCCCAAAAATGATGAAGAATTAATTAAAATTTTAAAATTAAATTCTACTCAAGAACTAAATGATAAAATAAATAACAAATTAAAAGAGGACATGAATTATCTTCAAAAAGAATTTTTTATTGAAGATCTTCTTAAAGTTTTATCTGAAAAGAAGAAAATTGATATTAATGATGAAGTTGTAAATTTAGAACTCAAAAGAAAATATCAAATTGATTTATCCTCTATGAAGGATGAGCACAAAGAAAGAATTGAAAGCTTAAAAAAACTTACCAGTGAGAATATACAAAAAGATATATTATTTTCAGAATTGGTTAAATTTTTAAATGTGAAAGTTGAACAAAAAGAATTACAAGAATATATTCAAAAATATTATGGTGAAAAAATTGATCAGAGAACAGCTGAGACTGCTTATGGAACTTTATTAAGAAATAAAATTGCAGATGAGTCTATGAAAACTTTCAAAATCAAAGAAACTAAGTTAAGCTTAGAAGAGTTAATGAAAAAAGGATCTCACAATCATGAATCTGGTACCCATAGTCATTGAACAATCTGGAAAAGGAGAAAGATCATTTGATATTTTCTCTAGACTGCTTAGAGAAAGAATAATATTTCTTACAGGGCCAATAAACGATGAAACTGCTTCATTAATATGTGCTCAACTTTTATTTTTAGAGTCTGAAAATCCAGAAGAACCCATCAATTTATATATTAATTCTCCTGGCGGACTGGTTACTGCTGGTTTAGCGATGTATGACACAATGCAATATATTAAATGCCCTGTTCACACAGTTTGTATCGGACAAGCTGCCTCCGCAGGTTCATTAATACTCGCCGCTGGTAAAGAGGGAAATAGATATGCGTTACCTCATGCTAAAATTATGATTCATCAACCATCTGGTGGTTTTTCGGGACAAGCTAGTGATATTAAAATTCATGCTGAAGAAATTTTAAAAACAAAAAAAAGACTAAATGAAATCTATCAAAAACACACTAATATAAGTATAAATGAAATTGAGAAGGCAATGGAAAGAGACAGATTCTTTGACCCAGAGGAGGCTCAAAAATTTGGTTTGATCGATAAAGTTATAACTACTAGAATTGAAAAATAAATATGTCTGATGAAAAAATAACCTCTGCTAATAGCTCTGATAAAAAAATATCATGTTCTTTTTGTGGTAAAAGCCAAGAAGAAGTAAAAAAATTAATAGCTGGACCCAATGTTTATATTTGTAATGAATGTGTAGTTCTATGTAAGGATATACTTGTTGAAGACGATAAAATCGATACTAAGAAAAAATTTGAAATACCAAAACCTAGTGAGATTTATGACTATTTAGATGATCATATAATTGGTCAAGATCACGCAAAGAAAATATTGTCTGTCTCTGTATATAATCATTACAAAAGAGTCCAAAATCCCTCTAAGGATATTGAAATATCTAAATCAAACATTCTATTAATTGGACCTACAGGATGCGGTAAAACTCTTCTTGCCCAAACTTTAGCAAAATTTTTAAATGTTCCTTTTACAATTGCAGACGCAACTACTCTTACCGAGGCTGGATATGTTGGCGAAGATGTTGAAAATATTATTTTAAGATTACTTCAACAATGTGATTATGATGTGTCTTTGGCACAAAAGGGCATCGTCTACATCGATGAAATTGATAAAGTTGGTAGAAAAAGTGAGAATCCCTCAATAACTAGAGATGTTTCCGGAGAGGGCGTTCAACAAGCTCTTTTAAAAATCATTGAAGGAACTACTGCGAGTGTGCCTCCGCAAGGTGGAAGGAAACACCCACAACAAGAGTTTCTTCAAGTTGATACTAAAAATATATTGTTTGTTTGTGGCGGTGCTTTTGAGGGCGTTGATAAAATTATAAAAAATCGTGTAAATAAGAAGTCTATAGGCTTTAATAAATCAGTCAATCAGGACCAGCCAATGACTTCGCAGCTAGAAAATGATGATTTAATTAAATTTGGACTTATTCCTGAATTGGTTGGACGACTTCCTGTTAGTGCAAGTCTTAACGAATTATCCCTAGAAGATTTAAAAGAAATACTTACTAAACCAAAAAATGCTATTTCTAAGCAATACAAAGCACTTTTTTCTTTTGAAGGTGTGGAATTTGAAATAACTGAGGATGGAAGGGAGCAAATAGCTCAATTAGCAGTTGAAAAAAAAATTGGAGCCAGAGGACTTAGATCAATTATGGAAAAGTTACTATTAGATTGTATGTTTGATATCCCGGATAAAGATTCTGTGGATAAGGTCGTTTTGAGCAAAGAGTCTGTAATCTCAAATAATCCAATAATCGTATATAAAGAAAAAGCTAAAATAAAAAAAAAAGTGGGTGAAAATTAAAAATTCCTCACTATCTTAATAGTATGGAAAATCAAATCATCGGACCTATCTTACCTTTAAGGGATTTAGTCGTTTATCCCTCAATAACTTCACCTTTATTTGTTGGCCGAGCCAAATCGATAGATGCAATTAATTTTGCAATGAATAATAACAACAAGATTATTTATCTATTCACCCAAAAAGAGCCAACTACCGATGATCCACAAGTAAAAGATGTCTTTTCTTATGGAGTAAAATCCAAAATTATTCAATTCCTCAAGTTACCAGATAACACATATAAGGTTCTAACTGAAGGTTTAGAAATTGTTAAAATAAAATCAGCTGTTAAAGCTAGCAATAACTTTCTTACAGCTAAGCTAGAGCCAATATTAATCAATAAAAAAAATTCAGCAGAGTTAAAAGCCTCATTAAGAGTTTTAAAAAATGAATTTCAAAATTATATCCAAAATATTGGCAATAATAATGACATTCTTGAGGGTCTTTTAAATATAGAAGATCCATATCAATTTATTGATAACATCTACTATAATTTAAATGTAAGCATAGATGAAAAACAAAAAAATTTAGAAATTATTGATATCAATAAAAAAATTCAAAACTTACTAAATTTCTTTTCAAAAGAATTAAATTTTTCCGCTCTTGAGAAAAAAATTAAAAATAGAGTTAAAAGACAGATGGAAAAAACTCAGAGAGAATATTACTTAAATGAACAAATGAAAGCCATTCAAAAAGAACTAGGTGATGGTGAGGATGGTTCTAATGAGTATTCTGAAATTGAGAAAAAAATTAATGAAGTAAAATTATCAAAAGAAGCAAAAGAAAAGGCCTTAAATGAATTTAAAAAGCTAAAATCTATGAGTCCTATGTCTGCTGAGGCTTCTGTTATTCGCAATTATTTAGAATGGATATTAGATATTCCATGGGAAAAATATTCCAAAGAAGTTATTGATATTAAAGGGTCTGAGAAGATATTAAATGATGACCATTACGGTCTTGAAAAAGTCAAAGAGAGGATTCTCGAGTTTTTGGCAGTAAAAAAAAGGTCAAAAAAAGCATCTGGAACAATACTTTGTTTTGTTGGACCTCCTGGTGTCGGAAAAACTTCTTTGGGTAAATCTATTGCAAGGGCTACTGGCAGAGAATTTGCTAAAATTTCTCTTGGAGGAATTCGAGACGAGGCAGAGATAAGAGGCCATAGGAGAACATATATAGGTTCAATGCCAGGTCGTTTTATTCAAGCTATGAAAAAAACTAAAACATCGAATCCAATTATCTTACTTGATGAAATAGATAAAGTAGGCAGTGATTGGAGAGGTGACCCATCTTCAGCACTCTTGGAAGTCCTAGATCCTGAGCAAAACAATCAATTTAATGATCATTACTTAGAGGTTGATTATGATCTTTCAAATGTGATGTTCATTTGTACAGGAAATACTTACAACATTCCGGGCCCTTTACTTGACAGATTAGAAGTAATAGAAGTCTCTGGTTACACAGAGAGAGAAAAAGTTGAAATTGCAAGGAAATATTTAATTCCAAGAAAAATGAATAAAAATATTTTAAAAAATAATGAATTTAAACTCGATAAGTCCTCTATCACTAAAATAGTCAGACACTATACTAGAGAGTCAGGAGTAAGAGGTCTTGAAAAAGTTTTTGATAAACTTTTTAGAAAACTTGTTTTCCAATTAGAAAAAAATAAATCAAGATCAAAAAAACCTTTTATTTTTGATGACAAATCTATAAAGAATTTTTTAGGCGCAGAGAAATTTAAAGATAGTGTTCTTGAAAAGAAGAATTTAGTTGGTATTACAAATGGATTAGCATGGACCCAAGTTGGTGGCGATATCTTAAACATTGAAGTCAATCTATCAGCAGGTAAAGGTATGATTAACGCTACTGGTAAACTTGGCGATGTGATGAAAGAGTCTATTACTGCAGCACTTGGTTATATTAAATCAAATTCTGTTGAATTTGGAGTCAACCCAAAGGTTTTTGATAAAGTAGATATACATCTTCATGTCCCAGAAGGAGCGATCCCAAAAGATGGTCCAAGTGCTGGTATAACAATATTTACATCACTAATCTCATCACTTACTGAAATTAAAATTAAAAGAGATATAGCGATGACAGGTGAAATTACTTTAAAAGGCAGAGTCCTTCCAATAGGAGGTTTAAAAGAAAAACTTCTTGCTGCGATAAGGTATGGCATTAAAACTGTTATCATTCCAAAAGAGAATGAGAAGGACTTGGCTGAAATACAAAAGGATATTCAAAACAAACTAGTTATAAAAAAAGTTGAGTTTGCTAAAGAGGTGCTGGACTTAGCTCTTGATGGAAAAATCAGTAAAATCAACAAAAAACTAGACTGGAGACATATAGTTACAGAGTCTATGAAGCCTAAAAACCAACAAAATCAAGAAAAAACATTCGTTAACTAGTATATTGTTGTTGATTTTCTTATCTTTTTCTTACTACAATTAACTAATAGAATCACTAAGGAGGTTCGGTATGAATAAAAATGAACTCATTGCTGAATATAGTACGAAAAATGGTGTTGGAAAATCAGATGCAACTAAGGCTGTAGAAAGTTTATTTGATATTATTACATCTACTTTAAAGGCTGGAGGCGATGTTAAGATTGCCGGTTTTGGTACTTTCAAGGTAGCAGACACTAAAGCTAAAACTGGAAGAAACCCAAGAACGGGTGAGTCAATCCAAATTCCTGCATCAAAAAAGCCAAAATTTCTTGCTGGAAAACAGCTTAAAGAACTAATAAAGTCCACAGTCTAATTTTTTGCAAATTAGATAGGGCGATTAGCTCAGTTGGTAGAGCATC